>NZ_JBHTLQ010000007.1:0-122621 GCF_042679085.1 Phenylobacterium conjunctum
TCTCTGCTGGGCGCCGCCGCGCGCCTGCCGAAGACCGGCGCCTCGGCCTCCAGCCTGTTCTCGGCCCTGACCGCCGCCCGCCGCGAGGGCCTCGGCCAGGCCTCGATCCGCGCCCAGGGCGTGGAGCATCAGGCGACTGTCGCCGCCCTGGGCGAGCGTCGCTATCTCGTGCGTCTGGCCGGTCCGCCGGCCGACCAGCTGGCCTTGTCGCGCGCCGCCGCCGAGGTGCTGACCGCCTTCACCAGCGCCAAGCCGCCGCCGCCCAAGGTGCTGGACGCCTTCGCCGCCGCCTCGCCCTTCGGCGCCGCCCTGCTGGACGGCGAAGACCCGTTCGAGGCCGTGGTCATCGAGGCCAACCCGACCCTGGCGGCCACGCCGGGTTATGGCGGCCTGGGCTCGGCCTTCGGCGGGCTGATCGAGCCGGCCTCCCGCGCCGACGCCGCCGCGCGGCTCAAGGACGAGGCCTTCGCGGGCCAGGCCCTGGAAGTGCGGCTGGCCTACGACCCCACCAAGATCGCCCACCTGTACCTGTCCCGCGGCGAGGGCCGCTGGGTGGCTTATCTGGTGGACGTCTCCGAGCAGAAGCAGATCGAACTGCAGCTGGCCCAGAGCCAGAAGATGCAGGCCATCGGCCAGTTGGCCGGCGGCGTCGCCCACGACTTCAACAACCTGCTCACCGCCATCTTCATGCAGCTGGACGTCCTGGCCCAGCGGCACCCGGTGGGCGATCCCTCCTATGAGGGGCTGAACGAGATCCGCCAGACCTCGACCCGCGCCGCCGACCTGGTGCGCAAGCTGCTGGCCTTCTCGCGCAAGCAGACTGTCCAGCGTGAGATCCTGGACCTTGGCGAACTGATCAGCGAGTTCGAGGTGCTGCTGCGCCGCGTCCTGCACGAGGACGTCTCGCTGGACACCGAATACGGCCGCAACCTGCCCCATGTCCGCGCCGACCGCGGCCAACTGGAGACGGCGGTCATGAACCTGGCGGTCAACGCCCGGGACGCCGCGCGGTCCTTTGGCGGCTCCCGCGTGACGATCCGCACCGCGCGCCTGACCGAGGCCGAGGCGCACGCCCTGGGCTATCCGTCGGCGCGGGGCGAGCAGGCCCTGATCGAGGTGTCCGACGACGGCCCGGGCATCGCGCCCGAGGTGATGGACAAGATCTTCGATCCCTTCTTCACCACCAAGCCGGTGGGCGAGGGGACGGGCCTGGGTCTCGCCACCGTCTATGGCATCGTCAAGCAGTCCGACGGCTGGATTTCGGTCTCGTCCAAGCCGGGTGAGGGCGCGGCTTTCCGCATCTTCCTGCCGGTGCACGTGCCTGTGGCCCAGGCCGATGTCGCCCCGGCCCCCGCCAAACCCGCCCGGCCCCAGGCCCGCGACCTGTCCGGCGCCGGCCGCATCCTGTTCGTCGAGGACGAGGACGCGGTGCGCGGCGTCGCCGCCAAGCTGCTGCGCGCCCGCGGCTATGAGGTGATCGAGGCGGCCTCCGGCGAAGAGGCCCTGGAACTGGCCGAGGAACATGCCGGCTCCATCGACCTGATGATCTCCGACGTGGTCATGCCCGGCATGCAGGGGCCGGACCTGCTGAAAGCCGCCCGCATCTATCTGGGTGAGGCGCCGGTGATGTTCATCTCCGGCTACGCCGAGGCCGAGTTCTCCAACCTGCTCGAGGGCGAGACCAACATCTCCTTCCTGCCCAAGCCGATCGACATCAAGACGCTGGCGGAGCGAGTGAAGCAGGAGCTGCAGAAGGCCGCGTGAACAACCCCATAGTGGGTGTGCTCATTTCGGGTAGTAATCTGCGGAGAGGGGATTCCCCCTTGTGAATCATGGGTTAACCTCTGCAGTGGAAGATCAGTCGCAGGTAGCCCGGATCGATTCGGTCCTCTTCTGGCCGATCGAGCCGCAGTGCTCCGGAGAACGGCATGAAGACTATTGATCAACAGCTGACCGAGGCGAAATCTCCGCCCGCCGATCCTGTTCGCAAGATCACCAAGATCACCTCCGAGCGGATCACCTCCGTCGTCATGGACGCCTATGAGCAGCCCAGGGATACATGGCGCCGCGCCATGGCCGGCCTGATCCGCAACGAAGGCGTTTCTTAAGGCCAGGAGCTGGGACGGCGCACCCTTTGGCCCCCGATCCGTTCGCGCGCGCGGCGTCGACGATCGTGGCGGGTCTTTGCGACGCCTGAGATTGAGCTTGCTCCCGCGCCCGCAAAGGCCCATTAGGCTCGGCCCCGCGCTTTTCTGTGTGTGTCGCGGGCGCAAGGACCTTTCATGCCATTCCCCGCTACCCATCCCGCCCTCGAGCGTGCGCTCGCCCTGCAAGGCTATGCGGAGCCCACGCCCGTCCAGGCCGCCGTCCTGGCCGCTGACGCCGCCGGCCGCGACCTGCTGGTCTCGGCCCAGACCGGCTCCGGCAAGACCGTCGCCTTCGGCCTGGCCGCCGGCCCCACCCTGCTTGAGGATCGCGACACGCTGGGCAAGCCCGGCGCGCCGCTGGCCCTGGTCATTGCGCCCACCCGGGAGCTGGCCCTGCAGGTCAACGCCGAGCTGACCTGGCTCTACAAGGAGGCCGGCGCCGTCGTCGCCTCCTGTGTGGGCGGCATGGATCCCCGTCGGGAGCAGCGCAGCCTGGCCGCCGGCTGCCACATCGTGGTGGGCACGCCCGGCCGCCTGAAGGACCACCTGGAGCGCGGCAACCTCGATCCCTCGGCCCTGCGCGTCGTTGTGCTCGACGAGGCCGACGAGATGCTCGACATGGGCTTCCGCGAGGACCTGGAGGAGATCCTGGACTCCGCGCCGGAAGGCCGCCGGACCCTGCTGTTCTCAGCCACCATCGCCCGCGACATCGCCACCCTGGCCCGCCGCTACCAGCGCGACGCCCTGCGGATCGACACCATCCAGCGCAATGAGCCGCACGGGGATATCGAGTACCGCGCCATGCGCGTGGCCCCGAACGAGATCGAGCACGCCGTGGTCAATGTGCTGCGGTTCTTTGAATCGCCGGGCGCCCTGGTGTTCTGCAACACCCGTGACGGCGTGCGGCACATGCATGCGGCCCTGCGCGAGCGCGGCTTCTCGGTCGTCGGCCTTTCGGGTGAACTGGGCCAGCGCGAGCGCACCGATGCGCTGCAGGCCCTGCGCGACGGCCACGCCCGGGTCTGCGTCGCCACCGACGTCGCCGCCCGCGGCCTCGACCTGCCGGACCTGGGCCTCGTTATCCACGCCGATCTGCCGGTGAACAAGGCGGGCCTGCTGCACCGTTCGGGCCGGACCGGCCGGGCCGGGCGCAAGGGCGTCTCGGTGCTGATCGTTCCCTACACCCGCCGCCGCAAGGCCGAGTCCCTGCTGGACGCCGCCCATATCGAGGCTGAGTGGGGCCCGGCGCCCAGCGCCGACTCCATCCGCGCCAAGGACCAGGTGCGGCTGCTGGAAGATCCGATCCTGGCGGAGGCGCCGGCCGAGGAAGACCTGGCCCTGGCGGCCAAGGTGCTGGAGAGCCGCAGCGCCGAGGCGGTGGCCGCGGCCCTGATCCGGCTCTATCGCGCCCGACTGCCGTCGCCGGAGGACCTGTTCGACGATCCGCGGGATAGCGGCCATCCCGGCCGTAGCGACCGTCCGGCTCGTGGCGAGCGCCCCGAGCGCGGGGATCGCTTTGAGCGGTCGGAACCCGTCGGGCGTCCGGCGCGCCTGGCGCCCGAGGACGTCAACTGGTTCCGGGTTACGGTCGGCCGTCGCAACAACGCCGATCCCAAATGGCTGATCCCGCTGATCTGCCGGCTGGGCCACGTGACCAAGCCGGACATCGGCTCGATCCGCATCTTCGACAACGAGACCAAGTTCGAGATCGCCCGCACGGTGGAGGCCAAGTTCCTGGCCGCCATCGCCGCGACCGCCGACGAGGACATCCGCATCGAGCCCTCGTCGCCTCCCGGCGCGCGGGCCGAGGGCGGTGAGCGTCCGGCTTTCAAGAAGCCGTTCAAGAAGCGCGATGGCGAGGCCGGCGGCGAAGATCGCCCGAAGAAGCCTTTCCGCAAGGGCCCGCCGCCGCACAAGGCTGACGGCAAGCCCGCGGGCAAGCCGGCTGGAAAGCCGTTCGGCAAGCCCGCTGGGAAGGGGGGCGGCAAGCCCTTCAAGGGCCCGCCGCGCAAGCGAGACTAGTCCGGAAGGACGAGTGACGGGCCGCGGTTGGGTTGGCCGGGTCCAGCTTTATCCGTCTCCCACAAGGGAAACGTTGTGAAGTGTTTCTCCTCCAGAGCGTCATGGCCGGGCTTGTCCCGGCCACCTATACGCGCCTGAGGTTCAGGTCTGGGCGCCGCGGCGCCGCCTCACCCTATCCGCTGCCACGGAGTTCATGGGTGGCCGGGACAAGCCCGGCCATGACGGCGCCTCTTGGGGCCCGCTGAATTTCGCAGCGCTCCCACAAGAGGAGAATGACCCTCCGGGGACGACCTAGTCAGTGGGGCCCTAGTCGACCCCTGCCACGCCCAGCAGGGCGGCCAGGCCGACCTGCATGCCCTTCACGCTCGCTTCCTTCTCGACGTCGATCCATTCGTCGAGGGCGTGCGCCCGGCCGGCCGTACCGCCGGAGCCGATGGTCACGGCCGGAATGCCCAGGCTCATGGGCACGTTGGAGTCGGTGGACGAGGCCTCATGCCCGGGCGTGAAGCCGATGGCGCTGATCGCCGCCTGGGTGACGCGCACGATGTCGCTCTTCGGGTCGGTGGCGCCGGCCGGGCGTTCGCCGATCACCTTGGCGTCGTAGCTGACCTTGCCGAAGCGGGTGTTGCGGGCGGCGTTCTCGCCGGCCACGGCGGCGTCCAGGATGCTCACCAGCTTCTGGTCCAGCTTGGCCAGTTCGGCGGCGCTCTCGGAGCGCATGTCGAACTCCATATAGACCTCGTTGGGGATGGAGTTCACCGAGGTGCCACCGCCCGTCACGCTGGCCGAATAGGTGGTCTTGGGATCCGCCGGCGTCTGGATCGCGTAGAGATCGACCACCGACTTGGCCATGGCGGCCATGGGGTTCACGATCCCGAAGGCGCCATAGCTGTGGCCGCCCGGGCCCTTGAAAGTGACGCGATAGCGCTTGGAGCCGACGCCGCGGTCCACGACCCGACTGGGGTCGGTGCCATCCATGGAGAAGAAAGCGCTGATCCGGCCCTTGTAGGGGCCCTTGTTGAACAGGAACCGGGTGCCGCGCAGGTCACCGGGGCCTTCTTCGCCGACATTGGCGACGAACAGGATGTCGGCCTTGGTCTTGATCTTGGCGGCGTCGAGGGCGCGCATATAGGCGAGCACCACGGCCAGCGAGCGGGTGTCGTCGCCGATGCCCGGCGCCATCAACTTGGTCCCCTCGCGGCGGACCTTCACATTCGTGCCCTCCGGAAACACCGTGTCCTGGTGGGCGGCGAGCACGACATAGGGACCCTTGCCCTTGGTCTTGGTGCCGGGGCGCACGCCGGTGACATTGCCCTCGGCGTCCATCTGCACGTCGCTCAGGCCCGCAGCCTTCCACATCTCCAGCAGGGCCTTGCCGCGCTCGGCCTCCTTGAACGGCGGAGCCGGGATCTCGGTCAGGGTGATGATATCGGCGACCGTGCGGTCGTGCTGGTCGGCGAGGGTTTTGGCCGCCGTCTTGAAGGCGGGGCTGGCCACCAGCTTGGCGACAGCGGCGTCCGGCCCAGCGGCCTGGGCGGAGAGCGGGGCGGCGCTCAGGGTGGCGAACAGCAGAGCGTAGGCGATCGGGCGCATGGAGACTCCGTGGAACTGACCCTTCGCTCATAGCCCAAAGGACGCGCGGCGACCAATTGTCTCAGAGTGACCCATTTCGGGCGAGGGCCGCCTCGCCGCCCCCGGGGTGAACCCGAAATTTACAAAGCTACGGCTAAGCCTGGAAAGCAGCGCGAGCCCACGTCCGCGCGTCCGGACCAGGCGATGCAGACCTCCACAAAGATCAATCTCGAGAAGGCGACCGCCCTCGTGATCGATGACAACCAGCAGGCGCTAGACCTGCTGTGCGGGGTTCTGGCCAGTTTCGGCCTGCGCGAGCAGGTGCGCTGCAACAGCGCCCTTGAGGCCAAGGAGATCTGCAAGCGGCAGACCTTCGACCTGATCCTCACCGACGGCGCCATGCCGGAGATGGACGGCTACGAATTCGTCCATTGGCTGCGCCGCGAGGGCGGCGACCAGGGCCGCCTGACCCCGGCCATCGTGATCACCGCGCACACCCGCAAGTCTCACGTGATGAAGGCGAGGGACTGCGGCGCGAACTTCATCATCGCCAAGCCGATCACCCCGACCATCATCCTGCAGCGCATCCTGTGGGTGGCCCAGGCCAGCCGGATGTTCATCGAGGCCGACACCTTCATCGGCCCGGATCGGCGCTTCAAACAGCTGGGTCCGCCGGCGGAGTTCCCGGACGGCCGGCGTAAGGACGACAAGCCCATCGAGCTCGGGGCGGCTCAGGAGCCGAACATGAGCCAGGAAGAGCTCGACAACATGATCAAGGCACAAAAGGCCGCGCTATGAGCGTCGTGAAGAAATACCATGTGAAGCCCCGGCTCGCGACGCTGATCAAGCAGTCGGGCGGCATGTATGTCGGCGAGGCGTTGAAGCGCGGCCAGGCGGTGATCGAGGAGCATCTCGAGGACTGCCTGAGCGAGATCGACCTCGCCATGGCCGCCATGGAGGCGCTCGCCGCCAAGGCCGACTACGACATCGAGGAGATGTACACCGCCTCGACCCGCGTCATCGCGGCTTGCGCGGTGCTGTCGGACGAGAGCCTGGCCCAGGCGGCCCGCTCCCTGTGCGACCTGATCGACCGGGCCAGCGAGACCGGCAAGATCAACCCCATGAGCGTCCAGGTGCACCTGGCCTCGATGAAGCTGCTGCACCGCTCCGAGGCGGGGCCGGACGAACGGGCCCAGATCATCAAGGGCCTGGCTCTGGTGGTCGAGAAGCAGGAGCGGCAGGCCCAGGCGCAAGCCGAGGCCGCCGCCGCCAAGGCCGCTGCCGAAGCGGCCAAGGGGTAGTCCCCGGCCTCAACTGTAATCCGGCTGGATGAGTTTCCTTCTCCCCTTGCGGGAGAAGGTGTCGGGCGAGCAGCCCGACGGATGAGGGGTCGCACACCCCCGTTCGCAATTGTAACTAAGGGCCTTCCCGGAGAGGTCTGAGAGACCCCTCATCCAACCCTGCTCCGCAGGGCCACCTTCTCCCGCAAGGGGAGAAGGAAGCTTCACACAGGGCTGGCGGGGATCAGTTGCGTGCGGACGCTAGGCCTGTAGCCCCAGCGCCGCGAGCGCCCGGGCCTTCACGGCCTTGTAGTCGACCTTGCCGTTGGGGGCGCGGCCGATGCTGTCGACCACGACCAGCTCACGCGGGGCCTTGTAGTGGGCCAGTTGCGCCCGAACGTGATCCGACATCTCGGCCAGGGACAGCTCGGCTGAGCCGTCGGGCTCCACCACCGCGCAGATGCGCTCGCCGAAGCGGGGATCGGGGACGCCCACCACCACCGCGTCGCGGACCCGGGCATGGGTCTTCAGGGCTTCCTCGACCTCTTCGGGGAAGACTTTCTCGCCGCCGGTGTTGATGCACTGGGAGCCGCGGCCCAGCAGCTTCAGGGTCCCGTCGGTGTTGACCTCGGCGAAGTCGCCGGGCACCGACCAGCGCACGCCTTCCATGATCTTGAAGGTCTTGGCGCTCTTCTCCTCGTCCTTGTAGTAGCCCATCGGAAGGAACCCCGAGACGGCGACCAGGCCTCGCTCGCCGGAGCCGGGTTCGACCCGGCGGCCGTCCTCGGTGAACACCGCGGTGTTCGGCCCCAGCATGAAGGCCGCGGTCTGGGCTTCCGCCCCCGCCGCCGAGGCCGAGGCGCCCAGGCCCACGGCTTCCGAGGAGCCGAAGCTGTCAGCGATCATGGCGCCGGGGATGTGGCCCAGCAGGCCGCGCTTGTTCTCCTGGCTCCACATGGAGCCGGACGAGCTCATCGAGCGCACGCTCGACAGGTCCCAGCGGCCCGGATTGGCGTCCAGGGCCTCCAGCATCGGGGTGGAGAAGGCCAGGCCGACGATGACGATGTTGGTGGCCTTCAACCGCTCGACCTCGTTCCACAGCTCGATAGCGTCGAACTTGCGCGAGGGCAGGGTGCAGACCGTGCCGCCGCCGTTCAGGGAGATGAAGGCGGAGAACTGGCCGGTGCCGTGCATCAGCGGCGCGCAGGTGATCATCATGGCGCGCAGGTGGTCAGGCCCCTGGATGCGCTCGACGAGCTCGGCGATGGAGGTCGCGGGCGGGATGCCCAGGGCCGCGTTGCCGCCGGCGCCCAGGACGTTGAACAGGTCGTCCTGTCGCCACATCACGCCTTTGGGCATGCCGGTGGTGCCGCCGGTGTAGAGCAGCAGCATGTCGTCCGGCGAGCGGCCCCAGGGCGCCTTGACCGGGCGCTGGGCCGGAACCTTGGCGACGATGGCGTCATAGTCCTGCGCCCAGGCCGGGACCGGATGGCCGGGTTCGGCCACGGCGATCCACAGCTTGACCTTGGGCAGGCGGGTCTTGATCGCCTCGATGGTGGCGCTGAAGCCGGCGTGGAAGACCACGACCTCGGCGTCGGCGTTGTCGAAGAGATAGACCAGCTCCTCGCCGCCATAGCGGTAGTTGGTGTTGATCGGATCCAGGCCCGCCTTGAAGGCCGCGTAATAGGCCTCCAGGTATTCCGGCCCGTTGTAGAGATAGGCGGCGAGCTTGGCGTCGCCGCCGACGCCAGAGGCGATCAGGTGGGCGGCCAGGGCGTCGGCCCGGGCGTCGAACTGCCCCCAGCTGATCACCCGCTCGCCCTGGATCAGGGCTGGATGGTCCGGCTGCATGCCGGCGATGGCTTCCCAGACGTCAGCGATGGTCCATGCGCTCACGACCGCCTCCCGTGTTGTGTTCTTGTTGAACACAATTGGCGTCGGGCAGGCGGTCCTCGTCAACGGTGACGCGAGGAAAGGTGACGCAACGTCACCCGATTTCCTCAGGCGGCGCGGCGCTTTCGCAGCTCGCGGAAGGAGACCAGGCGCTGGCCGGCCTCGTCCCACAGGGCCAGCCGGACGCAGGCGAAGCTTTCCCTGAGGCCCAGCCGGCTGACCGACTTCAGCTCCGGATTGTCCTTCAGGACGTCGTTGAGCCGGTAGAAGGGGATGCGCGCCGACAGGTGGTGCACGTGGTGGATGCCGATGTTGGCGGTCAGCCAGCGCAGGGGCTGGGGCAGGTCATAGTGCGAGCTGCCGAGCAGGGCGGCCTCGTCGCGCTTCCATTCGCCGTTGCGGGCCCAGGACACGCCCTCGAACTGGTGCTGCACATAGAACAGCCACACGCCGATGGTCGCGGCGATCAGCAGGGTCAGGGTGTTGACCACCAGGACCGGGGTCAGGCCGACCAGCCAGATCAGCAGGCCGATGCCGGCCGCGGCGGCGAGGCCGTTGCCCAGGGTCGAGACCCAGGTCCGCCACTCCTTCATCATGCCGATCGGTACGCGCTGTTGCAGCAGGAAGACGAAGGCCGGGCCTAGGCCGAACATCACCAGCGGATGGCGATAGAGCCGGTAGCCAAGGCGACGCAGCGGCGGCAGGGCGAGGTATTCCTCAACCGTCAGCATCTCGATCACGCCCAGGCCCCGGCGGTCCAGGTTGCCGGAGGTGGCGTGGTGCATGGCGTGGGTGCGCCGCCAGTAGTCGTAAGGGGTCAGGGTCAGGACCCCGATGGCGCGGCCGACCCAGTCATTGGCGGCGCGGGCCTCGAAGAAGGAGCCATGACCGCAGTCGTGCTGGATCATGAACAGCCGCACCAGGAACACCCCGGCGGGCAGGGTGAGCAGCAGGGCCACCGGCCACCAGCCGGCCTTGAAGGCCAGCCAGGCGACGCCCCAGGTGGCGATGAAGATGGCCGCCGTGAGAGCCAGCTCGAACAGGCTGCGGCCGGTGGAGGATTTCCGATAGGGCGCGAGGAGACGGCTCCAGTCGCGCTTCAGGCTCTCGGGGCGGGCGGGCGGCGAAGTCAGGTCCGTCAAGGCGTGTCCGGTAATCGAGATGGTCGTGCGTCGCTTAAGACTAGGGGCCGTATGCGACGAAACCGTTATCCAGGCCAATCACAAGGCCGAGGGGTCCGGTCCTGCGGCGATCCGTCCCCATTACACGGATTTAATGTTCGCAATCAGGCCTCGTGCTTGTCGCCGCCGCCTGGGCCTGCCTAGCCTCGGCGCCATTGCAGTCGACCCCTTGGCCTCACGGGCGGGCGGTGATGGGCTGGGCTTAGTCAGGGCATTGATTTCATGAACACTCTTGATCGTCGCGGCTTTCTTCTGACCTCCGCCGGCGCGGCGGTTCTCGTTGCGACCCCGGCCCTGGCCCAGGGCGCCGAGGACGCGAAGCTGAGAACGCTGCTCGACAAGATGTTCGAGGACCAGGTGGATGAAAGCCCGCAGCGGGCCACGGGTCTGGGCATGGACAAGGGCGCACGCGCCGCCCTGAAGGGCCAGCTGGACGACAACTCCGCCGCCGGCCGGGCCAAGCGCCTGGAGGCGGTGCGGGCCAGGGTCGCCGCGCTGAAGGCCATCGACAGAAACGCCCTGTCTAGCGCCGGCAAGGTCGACCTCGACGTTGTGCTCTACCAGAACACCAACGCCCTGAACGCTGGCGACCGCTACAGCTTCGGCTCGGCCGGCGGTCGGTTCAGCCCCTATGTGATCAGCCAGCAGAATGGGGTCTATCAGTCGGTCCCCGACTTCATGGACAACCAGCATCGGGTGGCGACGTCTGCGGACGCCGACGCCTGGCTGTCGCGGTTGCACGCCTTCGGCAAGGCCCTGGACCAGGACCTGGACCGGATGAAGTCCGATGTCGCGGCCGGCGTCGTGCCGCCCGACTTCACCTGCGACCTGACCCTTGCCCAGCTGAAGGCCCTGCGCGACCAGGCCCCTGAGAAGACGGTCATGGTCACCTCCCTGGTCGGCAAGGCCAAGGCCGCGGGCCTGACAGCCGACTACGCCGGCCCGGCGGCGGCGATCGTGGCGCAGGAGATCTTCCCCGCCCTTGATCGCCAGATCGCCGCCTTGCAGGCGGTCCGCGCCAGGGCGACCAGCGACGCCGGCATCTGGAAGATCGAGAATGGCGCGGCCTACTACCAGGACGCCCTGCGCGCCTCGACCACCACCGAGATAACCGCCGACGAGATCCATCAGATGGGCCTCGACCAGGTGGCCGAGATCACGGGCCGTATCGATGCGATCCTCAAGGCCCAGGGCATGAGCAAGGGCACGGTGGCCGAGCGCCTGACGGCCCTGAACAACCGCCCCGACCAACTCTACGCCAACACCGACGAGGGGCGGGCCGACCTGCTGGCGGCGCTGAACGTCCAGATCGGCGAGATCTACAAGAAGCTTCCCCTGGCCTTCGCCACCCTGCCCAAGGCCAAGGTCGAGGTGAAGCGGGTGCCGGTCTTCATCCAGGACGGGGCGTCCAACGGCTACTACCAGGGCGCGGCCCTGGATGGCTCGCGCCCGGCCAACTTCTTCATCAACCTGAAGGAGACGCACGACTGGCCGAAGTACAACCTGCCGACCCTGGTCTATCACGAGGCGGTGCCGGGCCATCACCTGCAGATCGCCCTGGCCCAGGAGAGCACTCGCATTCCGATCATCCGGCGCACCGGGGGCAGCTTTTCGGCCTTCTCCGAGGGCTGGGCGCTCTACGCCGAACAGTTGGCCGACGAGATCGGCGTCTATCAGGGCGATCCGCTGGGCCAGGCGGGCTACCTGCAGTCCCTGCTGTTCCGAGCCTCACGCCTGGTGATCGACACCGGCATCCACGCCAAGCGATGGAGCCGGGAAAAGGCCACCGACTACATGGTCAGCGTCACCGGCTATCCGCGCACCCGCGCCCAGCGCGAGGTGGAACGCTACTGTGTCTCGCCCGGCCAGGCCTGCAGCTACAAGGTCGGCCATACCGTCTGGACGCGGTTGCGTGCGGAATCAAAAGCCAAGCTGGGGCCGAAATTCGATCTGAAGGCGTGGCACGACGCGGCCCTGCTGTCCGGGTCCATGCCGCTCACGGTGCTGGAGCGCCGCCTGGCGGAGTGGACCGCGGCGCAGGCTTAGGCGGCGGGGGCCGCGCTCAGCTCCAGGTCTCCCGCGCGCCGGCCCGGCGCCGGGGGGCCACCGAGCCCTGGCCGACAGGCTGCTGCGGGGTCTCTGAACCGGCGCCGTAGAGCCAGCCCTGGGCGTAGTCGACCCCGGCGGCGCGGACCACCTCCTCGGCGGCGGCGCTCTCGACCATCTCGGCGATGGTCTTGACCCCCAGTTCGGCGCACATGCGCACCAGATGGCGCAGGAAGGTCGATTGCCGGCCGCCGTGCTCGATCTCGCGGATGAAGCGGCCGTCGATCTTCACGATGTCCAGGGTCAGGTGCTGCAGATAGCCCAGCGAGGCGGCGCCCGACCCGAAGTCGTCCAGGCAGACCTGGCAGCCCGAGGTCCGAAGCATCTGCAGGTGCCGGTCGGCGAGGCCGAGGTCGTCGATGGCGGCGCTCTCGGTCAGCTCGAACATCAGGCGTTTGCGAATGGCCTGGTGCCGGACCAGCATCTGGCGGACCGAGCCCATGAAGTCGGGATTGACGATGGTCCGGCCGGAGATGTTGACCGCCAGCTTCAGGCCGGGATTGGCGTTCAGCTCGCGGATCGCGCGTTCGAGGATGGCCAGGTCCAGGCCCTGGATCATGTCCAGCTCCTCGGCCAGCCGGATCATCGGGAAGGGGCTGTCGTCGCCGAAGCGGACCAGCACCTCGTGGTGGTGCAGGGCGCCGCCGGCCTTCAGGTCCACGACGGGTTGATAGATCAGCCGGAAATCACCGGCGCGCACGACCTTCTGCAGGTCGCCCATCCGGGTCAGGGTTTTCTGAACCGACTGGGCCACCACGTCGTCGAGGTCGCCGGGCGGCACGCCGGGCATGCCATCGCGAATGAAGGAGTCCAGGGAGAAGCGGATGGCCCGGATGACCTGGCCCGGCGCGGCGTCATGGGTGTTGAGGGCCTTGGTCGCGGCCACCGGCTTGACGTCATGCGCCTCGGCCCGGGCCAGCAGGGTCAGCAGGCGCTTGGTCAGGCTGTCGGCGGTCTCGCCTTGTTGGCGGATCAGGGCGTAGCGGTCTTCGCCCAGCCGGGCGGCGGCCCCGCCGCCGTGGCTCTGGGCCAGAAGGATGCCGGTGAGCCGTTCCTCAAGCGCCTGGGCTGCGCGCTCGTCCATGTCCTGGCGAAGGCTGGACAGGCCCTCCATCTCCACCAGGGCGAGTTCCAGTTCCAGACCGCTCTGCTGGGCGGCCTCGATGAGATTGGCGGTGGTGACCTCGAACGCCGCCTTGTCCTGCAGGCCGTGGCTGGTCTTGGGCGCGGCCCGGCTCAGGGCGCAGGAGACCAGGCCTTCGTTATCGGGCAGGCAGAAGGCCGAGAGGCTGGCGGCGCGGTCCGGCCCGCCATGATTGGCCAGGCTGACAACCACCGGGCCGGCGCGGCGGCCGGGGCCGAGGCCGTCGAAGAGGGCTTGCAGCAGGGGCCAGTCGCGCTCGTCGATGAAGTCGCGCCAAGCCTGACCGATCACCTGGGTGTCGCGCGTGCCCGAGATCGCCTCGGCCGCGCCGATCGCGAATGTGATGACGCCGGCCGGCGAAATCTCGATCAGCAGATCCGCGCTGGCGAAGGCGAATCCGAGCAGGCGTTGGGGCGCGAGCAAAAGGCGGGCTCCTGTTTCGTCCGCCTTTTTCCCACACGAGACTTAAGAGCCGGTGCAAATCGTCGCACGGTGGAAAAAAGTTCAGCATGAATGCGCCAGTCGCCAGCGGCTTGATTCCGCCGTCTGGCCCAGGCTTCCTGCGGCGATGTTCGATCCCTCGCTACGTCACCGGCCGACGGCCCGGGTGCTTCTGTTCGATCCCGCCGGCCGCATCCTGTTGATGAAGGGCCGGCTGCCGAACCGACCCCAGGCGACGGCGGCCTGGTTCACGGTTGGGGGCGGCGTCGAGCCGGGCGAGACCCTTGAGGCGGCGGTCCGTCGCGAGATCGCCGAGGAGACCGGCTTTCGCCAGATCGAGATCGGGCCGGTGGTGTGGCTGCGCGAAGGGGTCGGCGCCCTGTCCACCGGCGAGACCGTGCTGTTCCGCGAGAGCTATGTCGTCGCGCGTTGTCCGGGCGGGGAGGCGAGCCGCGCGGGCTGGGAGGCCCACGAGGTCGACCTGGTGGACGATATGCGCTGGTGGACCCTGGACGAGGTCTCGGTCGCGACAGAGCGGATCTATCCCGAGCGCTTCATCGAACTGCTGCCGGAGGTGGCCGCGGGCCGTTATCCGGCCGAGCCCCTGGTCATCACCGTGCCCAGGCGGCCGCGGGCCTAGCTGGGAAGGCTATCCGGCGATCGCCGCCGGCGCGGCCGTGGCCTCGTCCTCGGCCAGGGCAGCCATCATGGCGCTGACCAGGCTCTGGGCCTGGATCGGCTTGGTCACGAACCCGGCGAAACCCAGCTCGGCATAGCGGGCGGGCCCCAGGGTCATGGCGTCGGCGGTCACCGCGATGAACGGGCTGGCCAGGTTGGGGCCGGGTTCGGCGCGGACGGCCTGGAGCACGTCGATCCCGGTCATTTCCGGCATCTGGATATCCATGAGCACGAGGTCGAAGCTCTGGGTGCGCAGCATCTCCAGGGCCTCCGGACCGCCGCCGGCCTTGCTGATCTCGAAGCCCAGGGCGCCCAGCAGCTGCTCGAGCACCAGCAGGTTGGTCGGGTTGTCGTCCGCCGCCAGGATGGACAGGGCCGTGGCCTCGCCATCGTGGGCCTCGGGCTCCGGTCGGCTCGCCGCCGGCGCGGCGCAGGCCTCGAACGGCAGGCGCAGAATGAAGGTCGAGCCCCGACCAAGCGCGCTTTCCACCGAGATCGAGCCGCCCATCAGGTCCGAGAGCTGCTGGCAGATGGCGAGGCCCATGCCGGTGCCAGCGAAGCGTCGGATGTCGGAGGCGTCGACCTGGCGGAACATCTCGAACAATCGCGGAATATCCGCCTCGGCGATGCCCACGCCCGTGTCCGACACCGCAAAGGCCAGGGTCTCGCCCTGCTCACAGGTCAGGGTGACGGAGATGCCGCCCTCTTCGGTGAACTTCAGCGCATTGCCGACCAGGTTGAACAGGATCTGCCGGACCCGACGCGGGTCCAGGGCGGCGTGGTCCGGCACGTCGGCGGCGACGTCGACGCTAAGCGCGAGGCTGCGATCGGTGGCGTTGGGGCCCCAGAAGGCCTCGAGCTCGGACATCAGACCCTGCAGGTCGCAGGGCGCCTTGTGAATCTCCATACGGCCGGCGTCGATCTTCGACAGGTCGAGCACGTCGTTCAGGATCGCCATCAGGAACTCGCCGCTCTTGATGATGGTGTCGACCTGCTGCCGCTGCAGCGGCGTCATCTCTGAACGTTCAAGCATCTGGGCCATGCCCAGCACGCCGTTCATGGGGGTGCGGATCTCGTGGCTCATGGTGGCCAGGAAGGTGGACTTGGCCAGGCTGGCCTCGCGGGCTTCCTCGCGGGCCTGTTCGGCGGCCTCGGCCTGCATCAGGGCCTGGTCGATGGCGGTGGTCAGGTGGTCGACCAGCCGCGTGGTCTCGTTCTGGCGTCGCATCAGGGCGTTGTTCGAGCGCCCCGCCAGGCGGCTGATCAGGCCGCTCATGGCCAGCAACAGGGCCAGGCCGCCCCACAGCACAAAGTCCGCCGGCCGCTCGATCACGCTGGCGACCAGAACCGCCAGGCCCAGGCCCGGCGCGGCGACGCCATAGGAGAAGATGTAGGGCGACAGGATGGCCTGGTTGACCGCGACCAGCAGGGTCCCGGCGCTGATCAGGCCCAGATAGACGAGGTCGGCGGGACGGCCGGTCATGAGGACGGCGATGATGGGGGCGGTCAGCGCCGCGGCGCCGCGCGCCAGGACCGCAAACCCCAGCCGGCGCATGGTCGACTTCGGCGGCCGGGCGTCCACGGCGGCGCGCCAGCGCACATAGAAGCGGTGCAGCACGAGGTCGAGGCCGATGCAGGCGACGGCCATGCCCAGCGCGAGCCAGGGGTGGCCGAGCACCGCCAGGATCACCGCGGACGCCGCGCTGAACAGGGTCGCCCCTGGCAGCGCCTTGACGTGATTGTCGAGCACGCGCGCGAGCAGGTTAAGGTCGGGCCTGTTCCCCTTCGGGGAGGTCGGCGCCGGCTCGGACGGGGGAGCGTCCAGGTCGTCGGCCATGGGGTCCTTAAGGTAATCGTACTGACTTCGGGTATCCCCAATTAGAGTGCAGACATTGAGATTTCCCTTGTGGGACAATGTGTCGCGGGGCTTGCATTATTGGACGCGCTTGGGCGTGCGGGGAGGATTCTGATGTTCGGTTCGTTTCTGGCGCTGGCGGGCGCGGTGGCCGCCCTGGGCTGCGACCTGGAGCAGCCTTCCGGTCAGGCGGGCTGCACGCGGGCCGCCGTCGACGCCCTGCCGATGAACGCCATCCAGGCGATCGGGACCCACAACAGCTACAAGGCCGCCATCTCGCCCAAGGAAATTGCGATCCTGAAGTCGATCAATCCGAAGACCGCCGCCAGTCTCGACTACGCCAAGCCGTCCCTGACCGCCCAGTTGGACGCCGGCGCCCGGCAGCTGGAACTGGACTATGTCTACGACCCGCAAGGCGGCCGCTATGCGACGCCCCTGGGCCTGAAGATCGCCAAGGACGCTGACGAAGCGCCCTACGACGCCGCGCCCATGATGGCGCCGGGCCTGAAGGTGATGCATGTGCCGGACATCGACTATCGCAGCGTCTGTGCGACGTTTGTCGCCTGCCTGACCGAGGTGCGGGCCTGGTCGCGGGCGCATCCGGACCACCTACCGCTGCTGATCATCATGAACCTGAAGGACGACAACATCCCGTTCCCGGGCGCCGTCCCCCTGTTGCCGTTCGACGCCAGGGCCATGGCCTCCATCGACGCCGAGATCCGCTCGGTGTTTCCGGAAGCCGGGCTGATCACCCCGGACAAGGTCCAGGGCCGGGCGGCCACCCTGCGCGAGGCGGTGGCGACGAAGGGGTGGCCGAGGCTGAAGGCGGCCCGCGGCAAGGTGATGTTCGCTATGGATGAGGGGCCGGCCAAGACCGACCTCTATCTCGGGCCGTCCAAGTCGCTGAAGGGCCGGGTCATGTTCGTGAATGTGGATGAGACCTCGCCCGCCGCCGGCTACATCACCCTGAACGAGCCCGTGGAGCAGTCCGACCGGATTGGCAAGGCGGTCGCCGCCGGCCTGATCGTCCGCACCCGCGCCGATGCCGACACCGTGGAGGCGCGGGCCAACGACAGGGCGCGCCAGGAGGCCGCCTTCGCCTCCGGAGCCCAGTACGTCTCTACCGACTACATGACCCCGGACACCCGGCTTGGGCCCTATGAGGCCAAGCTTCCCGGCGGCGGGGCGGGGCGGCTCAGTCCGGCTTTCGCAAAGGATAGCGGGGCAGGTCGTCGCTGATCGTCCACCAGTCGGCGGCGTCATCAACGAAGGCGTGGAAGGCCGGGCGGCTGGACACCGGTCCGGCCAGCAGGCCGGTGCGGACCCGCTTCACCCCCGGCACGGCGGTGGTGCGGCTGAAGACCGGGCTGCCGCAGGTGCGGCAGAACACCCGGTCCTTGCCTGGTGAGCTCTCATAGACCTGCAGGAGATCCTCGCCGCGCTCGAGGACAAAGGCCTCATCGGCGACAGGGATATTGGCGGCGAAGGCCGAGCCCTGGGCCCGGCGGCAGGCGCCGCAGTGACAGATCTGGATCGGCTCAAGCGGCCCGGTCAGGGTGAAGCGGACGCCGCCGCAGAGACTTGAGCCGGTGTGCATGCGTCAGAGCCCTGTGAAGTCCGCCGGCCGCTTCTCGCGGAAAGCGGCCAGGGCTTCAAGGTTCGCGGGCCCACCCTCCAGGCCCCGGAACACCGCGTCCTCTCGCGCCCGAGCGGCGCGCGCCGCATCCAGCCTGGCGATGCAGAGCAGCCGCTTGGTGGCGACCAGGGAGGCGACAGGGTTGGGCGCGATCTGGCTGGCGATGGCGCGGGCGCGGTCCAGGACCTGGCCGGCTGGGGCCACCTCACGGACCAGGCCCATCTGCAGCGCTGTCGGGGCGTCGATCCAGCGGCCGGTGTAGAGGATGTCGGCGGCGTTGGACCAGCCGACCAGGGCCGGCAGCAGGAGGGTCGATCCCGCCTCCGCCGTGACGCCCAGGGTGACAAAGGGGGCGCGAAGGCGGGCGGCCTCATCCATGACCACGAAGTCGCAATAGGGCAGCAGGGTCAGGCCGATGCCGACCCCCAGGCCGTTCACCGCCGCGATCAGCGGCTTCTCGAAGGCGTCCAGCGCATCCATGAACGGGGTGAAGCCGTGGACCTCGCCCGGTGGATAGGTCGGCCGGTTCTCCATCTCGGCCAGGTCCTGGCCGGCGCAGAAGGCGCGGCCCTCGCCCGTCAGGATCACCACCGCAACGCCAGGGTCGGCGGCGGCCAGGGTCAGTGCGTGGGCCAGCGCGTCATAGAGCGCGTCGTTCATGGAGTTGAGCTGGGCCGGCCGGTTCAGGGTCAGGATGCGGACCCGGCCCTCGTCGGCGGTCTTCAGGATGGTGTCGGTCATGCGTCGATCCTTTCGACCCGTTCGGGATGGCCGGACCATTGCCAGGCCATGGTGGGGCGCGACACGCCCAGCATCATCCCGCCCAGCGACGGCGGATGCAGCCAGAGCTGGTCGGCGTTCAGGTGGGCGGGACGGGCGTCGGGCCGGTCGATCGTGATCCCGCTTCCCCCCGCGGCGCGGGCGATGGCACCCAGGTCGCGGCTCTCGGCGAAGGCCATGTAGAACCCCGCGCCCTCGCGAGCCTGGTAGCGGCCCAGGGTCTTGTCCGGATCGGTGGCGGTGATGACCTCGAACCGATGCAGGCGGCCCTTCTCGAACAGGGTCAGCACCCCGGTGTAGCCGAAGGTCTCCGAGGTGATGGTGGTGAAGCAGGTCTCGTCCAGGCCGAAGGCGTCGCGGATCTTGGCCACCGCGCCGGCCTGGTCGGCGGCCAGGACGGTCGCCTCGTAGAGGAAGTCGATCCCGCCGACCTGCGGCCGCTCGGCCTCGGGCGAGATGACGAAGTTGATCGGCGCGCCTTCGATGGTCAGGGTCAGGTAGTCGCGGCCGTCGGCGCGGGCGTGGGCCGCGCCCTGGGCCTTGGCGGTGCGGGCCACCTCAGCCGGATCGGGGGAGGTGGCCCCGGCGGCGAACAGGTGCGCCCGCCCACGGCGCTTCAGAGCGTCGTCCACCGCGCCGGTCCCGTCAGGCTCCAGCAGTTCGATCTCGGAGGTTCCCAGGCGCAGGATGGTGCGCCGCGCCGCCAGGCCGGGGAGGGTGTCGCGCCCGGCCTCCTCCGCGCCCAGCAGGGCCTTCCAGCGCGCCGCCGCGCCCGCCGCATCCGGCGTGGCCAGCAACACCCGGTCGATCTCGGTCAGCATGCGGTCCTCCCCTTTTCTGTCTTTAAGAAGACGCTCGGCCGGAACGACCGCCGTGGCAAGGCCGCAGGCGTTGCGGTCCGCGCCGATTTCGGCGATGGCGGAACCATGCCGCTCTATCCCGCCGCCGACGCCGACCTCGATCCCATCGCCGCCCTGGTGAACTCCGCCTATCGGGGGGACAGCTCCCGCGCCGGCTGGACCACCGAGGCCGACTATCTCGATGGCCAGCGGACCGATCCGGAGACCCTGCGCCGCGACCTGGCCGCCAAGTCGTGCGCCCGCGTGCTGATGCTGAAGGACGGGCCGAGTGAGCCCTTGCTCGGCTGCGTCTGGCTGGAGCCGGCCAAGGGCGACACCTGGTATCTGGGCATGCTGACGGTGACGCCGACTCTGCAGGACCGCCAGCTCGGCCGCACCATGCTGGCCGCCGCGGAGGCCTATGTGGTCGAACAGGGCGGCAAACGCATCCAGATGACGGTGGTCTCGATCCGCGACACCCTGATCGCCTGGTACGAGCGGCGCGGCTACGCCTTCACGGGCGAGACCCGGCCCTTCCCCTATGACGACGAGCAGTTCGGCGTGCCGCGCCGGGCTGACCTGTCGTTCATCGTCATGGAAAAGGCGCTGGTCTGAGACCAGCGCCTTCAAGGTCGTCCAGGTCTTGGAAGCCGATCAGGCCGAGCCGGTGGCGTCCGGCAGACCCAGGATCCGCTTCGAGATGATGTTGTTCTGGATCTCGACCGAGCCGCCATAGATCGACATGGCCTTGCCCGAGAGCCAGCCGCGCACGGTCTCGATCTCCTCGGTGGTGAAGGCCTCGCCCTCCCAGCCTAGGCCCTGGTGGCCCATGATCTCCAAGGTGAGTTCGGCGCGGGTCTGGGAGACCACGGTGGCAGAGTTCTTCAACACCGAGGCGCCGTTGGTGGCGCCGTTGGCTTCCTTGGACTCAGCCGCGACGCGCGCCAGGGTCAGGTTGTGGATGCGGGCGTCCATCATGTGACGGGTCAGGCGGGTGCGCAGGTCGGTGTCGGCGATCTTGCCGTCAGCAGTGACCTCCACATAGCGCTTGGCGACCTCGGACAGCGGCACGGTGCGGCCGCCGCCGGCGGTGCCGGTCTGGCTGGCGCGTTCGTGCTGCAGCAGGCGCTTGCCAACGGTCCAGCCGACGTTCAGCTGGCCCAGCAGGGCGTTCTTCTCGGCGCGGGCGTTAGTGAAGAAGGTTTCGCAGAACGGCGAGGCGCCGGCGATCAGGGCGATCGGGCGGGTCTCGATGGCGTCCTGGGTCATGTCGATCAGCATGAAGCTGATGCCGTCATGCTTCTTCACGGTGGGGTCGGTGCGCACCAGGGCGCCGCACCATTGCGAATACTGGGCGCCGGAGGTCCAGGTCTTCTGGCCGTTGATCACCCAGTGGTCGCCCGCGTCCTCGGCCTTCATCTGCAGGGAGGCGAGGTCGGAGCCGGCGTTCGGCTCGGAATAGCCCACGCACCATTGCACGTCGCCGCGCACGATCGGCGGGATGTGCTTGGCCTTCTGCTCCGGCGTGCCGAAGTCGAGGATGGTCGGACCGATCATGGTCACGCCCATCCCGAACATCATCGGGTTGAACGCGCCCAGCTTGGCCATTTCCTGGGCCAGGGCCCGGGCTTGCGGGACTGACAGGCCGCCGCCGCCGTATTCCGCCGGCCAGGTCGGGGTGCTCCAGCCCTTCGCGCCGATGGCGTCGCGCCAGGCTTTCAGCTCCGCATGCGTGGTGCTGACCTCGGCGGTCGCCAGGTAGCCCTTGCCCTTCAGGGCGGGCGGGAAATTGGCCTCGATCCAGGCGCGCGCCTCGGCGCGGAAGTCCTCGAGGTCGATGTCGCCTCCGAAGTCCGCCATGGCCGTTCCTCCTTCAAAAATCTCTAGTCGCAAAACAGTTTAAGCGAAGCCGCGAGCCCGACAAGATTCCCCCAAGGGAAGGTTGGGCGAAAAGCCGCGGCTCAGGCCCACAGGTCGAAGGCGCCGTGGTCCAGCGCCTGGACGCAGCCGCCGCGGGTCATGGCCAGGAACAGGGCGTCGCTGCGCTCGGTCCGCTCCACGGCGATGGCCGAGAAGACGCCCATGAACACCCCATGCACCGCCGAGGCCTTGTAGTCCCGCCAGCAGGTGTCCCAGTCATAGTCCTTCACGCCAAAGCCCTTGAGCTCCTCGTGATAGATCCGCACCAGGTCCTGCTCATGCGCGCGGCGCACGTCATAGGGCAGGCCGGCGGACAGGAAGTAGGACACATCCGTCGCCCCGTGCCCGCAGCTGACGGTCTGCCAGTCCAGGGTGCCCATGCGCGCCTTGCCGCCTTGGACGTCGAACAGGATGTTGTCGAGGCGGAAGTCGCCGTGTTGTAGCGTCACCGGGCCCTCGCGCGGGCCGTTGAACCTGGCCATCACCTCCGGCAGGCGGTCGACCAGGGCCATGAACTCCGGCTCCAACGCGCCGTCGAAGCGGTCGTGATAGGCGGCCAGCACCATGGGCAGGGCGGCCAGGATGTGCGGATGCAGCTCGGCCGTGGTGTTCAGGTAGGGGATGGTCTTCAGGGCCGGATCGTCCCAGCGCGGACCATGCAGGGCCGCAGCCTCCAGCATCGCGGTGCGGGCGTCCTCCACCGAGCAACCGGTCAGCTGGTCGCCAGGGCGGGCGGGGCCCAGGTCCTCGAAGATCAGGGTGAAGTCGTGGGTGGCCGGGTCGATCTCGGCGAAGAAGGCCTTGGGCGTATGGATTTTCACCGTATGGGCCAGCTCCCGATAGAAGGACACTTCCTTCAGATAGAGCTGGTGGCCGACGCCCGAGGCGCGGCTGGACGGATCCTGGGCCGCGAACTTGCCCACCACGCTGGCCGGCGCGCCCGGCTCGGCGGCGTCATAGGTCAGGGTGAAGCGGAAGCTGTCGCCCACCAGGCCGTTGCCCACCGGCTTGGCGTCGATGGCGGTCACCGTCGCCTCCTTGATGGCCCCCGAAGCGCGCAGGGCGTCGGTCATCCAGGCAGGATCAATCTGGGCGGGGGTGGCGGCGATCGCCGGCATGCGGGCTTCCTTCCCTGGAAAGGCCGACCGCGTTCGGGGGCGCGGTTCAACTGAAGCCGACACTAAAACCCATTCCCCAACGGCGCCTCCAAATAGGAAATTTGAAGCTCCACCGGTTGGCTCGGGATTGGCCCGCTCCTCTAGGCTTCTCGCGGTCATTGGGGGAGCAGGACATGGGGTTGAAGGTCATCGGGTCGGGCCTGGGCCGGACGGGCACCAAGTCGATGCAGACAGCGCTGAACATGCTGGGCGTTGGACCCACCCACCACATGGTTGAGGTGTTCGCCCATCCGGAAAGCATCCCCCTGTGGGTCGCCGCGGGGCAGGGAAGGCCGGACTGGGACACGATCTTCGACGGCTATGGCGCGATGGTGGACTATCCCGGCGCCGCCTACTGGCGCGAGCTGGCGGCCTACTATCCGGACGCCAAGGTGCTGCACACCGTGCGCGACCCGGACAAGTGGTTCGACTCGACCCAGGCGACGATCTTCGCGCCGGGCTCGGCGGCGGACGCCCAGGAGGGGCCCATGGTTCCCTTCTTCGAGAGCTTCATGGGCGACCTGCGCCACCACCTGCACGACCGCGCCTACATGACCGACTACTTCCTGCGTCACACCGAGGCGGTGAAGGCGGCCATCCCGCCGGAACGTCTGCTGGTCTTTGAGGTCGGCGAAGGCTGGGAGCGGCTGTGCCGGTTCCTGGGCGTGCCGGTCCCGGCCGAGCCCTATCCGTCGGAGAATTCCACCGCGGAGTTCCAGGCGCGGCTGGCGACCATGCCGCCGCCGAGCTGACACCCTTGATTATGGCACTTGATGTGCCATAAGGTGTGGCAAAGCGATCCTTAGGGAGGATTCATGCGCCGCACGCTTGGTCGCCGAACCTTTGGCCGTCGGTCTTTGGGCCAACGTCTGGCGAGCCTTGGCCTGGCCGCCCTGATCGGCCTGGGTCAGGCGCCCATCGCCCTGGCGCAGGCTGCTACGCCCGCCGTCGCGGCCAAGCGGCCCAATATCGTGGTCATCCTGGTGGACGACGCGGCCTTGATGGACTTCGGGGCCTTCGGCGGCGAGGCGCGCACGCCCAACATCGACCGGCTGGCGCGGTCGGGGGCCATGTTCACCTCGTACCGCACCTCGCCCCTGTGCTCGCCGTCGCGCTCCATGCTGCTGACGGGCGTGGACAACCACCGGGCCGGGGTCGCCACCATCGAGGAAATCCTGCCCCCGTCGCAGAAGGGCAAACACGGCTACAACCTGCATTTCGAGCCGGGCGTCCTGACCATCGCCGACCGGCTGAAGGCCAATGGCTACCGCACCCTGATGGCCGGCAAGTGGCACCTGGGCCATGGCGAGGGCGACCTGCCCAATGGCCACGGCTTTGACAGGTCCCTGGCCCTGGACGCCTCGGGCGCCGACAACTGGCAGCCCAAGCCCTACATGCCCTACTACACCGAGGCGCCCTGGTTCGAGGACGGCAAGCCGGCCAAGCTGCCGAAAAACTTCTATTCCTCCGACCTGCTGGTCGACCGGCTCAAGGGCTATATCGACGAGAAGCCGGCGGGGGCGCAGCCCTTCTTCGCCTATCTGGCCTTCCAGGCGGTGCACATCCCGGTCCAGGCCCCCAAAGAGGTCTCCGACCGCTATCAGGGGCGGTTCGATGCGGGCTGGGCCGCGGTTCGCGCGGCGCGCAATGAACGCGCCAAGGCGCTCGGCCTGATCCCGGCCGATGCGCCCACCGTCGGCATGCCGGACTTCGCCCGCGACTGGAACAAGCTGACCCCTGAGGAGAAGGCGATCTACGCCCGGGCCATGGAGGTCTATTCCGGCATGTTGGAGTCCATGGACGCCAGCATCGGCCGGCTGATGCAGCACCTGCAGGCGCGTGGCGAACTCGACAACACCCTGTTCGTGGTGACCTCCGACAACGGTCCGGAGTTCAGCGATCCGGTGCATGCGCCGGGCATGGACATCTGGATGGCGCTGCACGGCTACGCCTGGAAGCTGAAGGGGCAGGGGGAGAAGGGCAGCCTGAACTTCATCGGCCGCGACTGGGCCGCGGCCCTGGCGGCGCCCAGCCGGCTGTTCAAGTTCTACACCACCGAGGGCGGCCTGCGCGTGCCGCTGATCCTGTCCGGCCCAGGCGTTGCGCCGGGCCAGAGGATCGCCGCCCCGGCCTTCGTCACGGACATCACCCCGACCCTGGTGGATTTCGCCGGCGCGACAGCCGGCCCAGCCGGCGTCAGCCTGGATGGCCGCAGCCTGAAGCCGGTCCTGACCGGGCAGGCCAAGACCGTGCGCGGCGCGGACGAGCCGGTGGGCATCGAGGTGTCCGGCAACGCCGCCCTGTTCCGTGGCCATCTGAAGCTGACGCGGGTCATGCCGCCCCTGGGCGATGGCCAATGGCGGTTGTTCGATCTGGAGACCGATCCGGCCGAGACCAAGGATCTGGCCAAGGACCGGCCCGAGTTGTTCCAGGCCATGCTCAAGGACTACGAGGCCTATGAGGCGCGGGTCGGCGTCGCCAAGCTGCCCCCCGGCTACACCACCCAGCAACAGCTGATGAGCAATGCGCTCGATCGCCAGAAGGGCTCCATCGCGGTCCTGGCCGGCGGCGCGCTGGTCCTGGTCCTGGGCGGCGTCGGGTTCCTGATCTGGCGGCGGCGGAAGGCCAGGGCGTGAGCGCGGGCGAATACGTCCTCCACGGCCTGAAGCTCTCCTACTTCACCGGCAAGCTGGAGGCCTATCTGCGGGTCAAGGGCGTGCCGCACCGCTTCGTCGGCATGGACATGGCCGACTTTCGGGCCTGCGCGCGGGCGACCGGGATCGCCCAGATGCCGCAGCTGGAGACCCCGGACGGCGGCTGGCTCACCGACACCACCGCGATCCTCCGCCGGTTCGAGGACGAGGGGGCGGGACCGCGGCTTCGGCCCACTGACCCTGCCGCCGGCTTCCTCAGCCTGCTGCTTGAGGACGCCTTCGATGAATGGCTGTGGCGGCCCGCCCTCTACTACCGCTGGGCCTTCGTCGAGGACGCCCGGCTGATGAGCCGCCAGATCGCCCGCACCATGCTGCGCGATGTTCCGGGGCCCTTGTGGCTGCGCGACCGCGTCATCCGCGCCCGCCAGCGCCGGGAGTTCCTGGCCCGCGACGGGATCACCCCGCTGACCAGCCCAGCTATCGAGCGCCTCTATCCGGAGGTGCTGGCGGTGCTGGAGGCGATCTTGGCCAGCCGGCCCTTCCTGTTCGGCGACCGCCCTTGCGAGGCGGATTTCGGCCTGTTCGGCCCCATGTTCCGACACTTCTTCAGCGACCCGACCCCCGGCGCGATCCTGCGCGAGACCTCCCCGGCGGTGCTGGCCTGGACCTCGCGGCTGTGGGGGACGCAGCCCGCCGACCTGGACGGCGCGGCGGACCTCGCCGAAGCGCCCGCCGATCTCGACCCGCTGCTGGCCCTGGTGGCGCGGGATCATCTGCCTGAACTTGCCGCCCACCTGGAGGCGACCTTGGCTGGGCGTCCCGAGGCGCGGTTCCAGGCCTGCGGCGTCGACTGGCGCGTGCCGGTCTCGCCCTATCGGGCAGGCTGCCTTCTGTCGCTTCGCCAGGATTTTCAGGCCCTCCCAGAGGCGGCGCGTGTGGCGGTGCGCAAACGGCTGGGGCCCGCTGTGGCCATCCTCGAGGGGACTATCCCGCAGCTTCCCGCGCGCAAGTCTGGTCGGCCGCTCAATCGCCATCTGCGCGCCTGAGCCCTTGCCAGACGGCCCGGCGCGGGCTTGGCTGGTCGCAACAAGGACAACAAGACCAGGGAGGCCGGCATGTCCGGACGCGAGCTTTCACCCGAGGGTCTGGCGCGCCTCGACGCCAGGATCGGCCGGTATATCGCCGATGGCGAACTGGCCGGCGCTCTGCTGCTCGTCGCCCATAAGGGCAGGGTGGTTCACACCTCGGTCCAGGGCCTGAAGGACCTGTCGCGGGGCGAGCCGCTGGCCCACGACACCATCTTCCGCATCTTCTCCATGACCAAGCCGGTGACCGGCGCGGCGATGATGATCCTTTTCGACGAGGGCAAGTGGTCGCCGGACGATCCGATCGCCAGGCACCTGCCCGAGTTCGCGGACGTTGAGGTCCTGGTCTCCCGCGACGCCGAGGGCCACATGATCGTCGAGCCGCCGGCCCATCCGCCGACGATCCGCGAGCTGATGACCCACACCGCGGGCCTGGGCTATGGCTTCGATCCCAACGATCCCATCGATGCGGGCTATATGGGCGCGGGCGTCTGGACCTCGTCGAACCTGGCGGAGTTTTCGCGCCGCATCGCCTCGGTCCCGCTCGCCTATCAGCCCGGGACGCGCTGGCGCTACAGCCTGTCGATGGACCTGCAGGGCGCCATCATCGAGAAGCTGTCGGGCATGAGCCTGGCCGATTTCATGCGGACCCGGATCTTCGAACCCCTGGGCATGGTCGACACCGGCTTCCACGTTCCGGAGGAAAAGCTGCCGCGGCTGGCGACGCTCTATCGGATGAGCAATTCCAGCAAGACGCTGAAGGTCTCGGCGCCGGGCCTGAACCGCAACGAGCCGCACGTGCCGCCGAAGATGGCCGGCGGCGGCGGCGGGCTGTTCTCGACCCTCGACGACTATTACCGCTTCGCCCAGATGATCCTGAACAAGGGCGAACTGGACGGCGTGCGCGTCCTGTCGCCGCAAGCCGTCACCCTGATGACCTCCAACCACCTGGCCGACGATGTGCAGTCGGGCGGCTATGGCGTCGGCCACCAGCAGATACGTCCGGGCTATGGCCACGGCTTCGACGGCGCGGTGTTCAACGACCCGGCCGCCGCCGGCTCGCGCGTCGGCCGCGGCACCTATCAGTGGGACGGCGCCGGCGGCACCTGGTTCTGGGTCGATCCGGAGAACGAGATCGTCTTCGTGGGCCTGATCCAGCGCATGGCCCTGGAGGGCAGTCCGCACTTCCAGGCGGTGACCCAGGAGCTCATCGCTGACGCCCTGGCTTGATCCTTGGGGGAAGGCGCATAGCTAAGGTCGGCCGGAGGCGCCCATGGCCTACACCTTCCTCGACACCCTCACGACGCCCGGCGTCATCTCGGCCCAGACGGCCCAGGGTGTGCGGCGCATCTGGGAGATGGACCACGACCGCGCCTTCGACCGCTTCGGCGAGAACGAGGCCGCCTTCATCGCCGCGCGCGACAGCTTCTACCTGGCCAGCGTGTCGGAAAGCGGCTGGCCCTATGTCCAGCACCGTGGCGGCCCCCAGGGCTTCCTGAAGGTGCTGGACGACAAGACCCTGGCCTTCGCCGATTTCGCGGGGAACCGGCAGTATATCAGCCTGGGCAATGTAGGCGCCGACGACCGGGTCGCTCTGTTCCTCATGGACTATCCCAACCGCGCGCGGCTGAAGATCCTCGCCCACATGCAGGTCCGCGATCTCGCCGCCGACCCCGATCTGGCGGCGCGGTTGATCGTCCCCGGCTACAAGGCCAAGGTCGAGCGCGCCTTCGTCCTGACCCTGGAAGCCTTCGACTGGAACTGTCCCCAGCACATCACGCCGCGGTTCACAGGCGCCGAGATCGAGCCGGTGGTCGCCGCCCTGCAGACCCGGATCGCGGTCCTGGAAGCTGAGAACGAGAAGCTGCGCGCACAGCTGGCCTAGCGCCGGTCCTCCGCCATCATGCGGGCGGCCTTCTCAGCGATCATCATGGTCGGCGAGTTGGTGTTGCCCGAGGTGATGGTCGGCATCACCGAAGCGTCGGCCACGCGCAGGCCCTCAATCCCGAACACCCGCAGGCGCTCATCGACCACCGCCAGGGGATCGGAGGCCGGGCCCATCTTCGCCGTGCCGACGGGGTGGAAGATGGTGGTGCCTAGCGCCCGGGCCGAGGCCAGCAGATCCTCGTCCGACTGGGCCTCGGGGCCGGGGCGGCGCTCTTGCGGATGGAACCGCTGCAGGGGCGGCTGGGCGACGATGCGGCGGATGAGGCGCAGGCTGTCGACCGCCACGCGCTCGTCCTCCGGCGTCGACAGATAGTTGGGCTGGATCATCGGCGCGGCCGTCGGGTCGGGGCTGGCCGCATGGACCTCGCCGCGGCTAGCGGGCCGCAGGTTGCAGACGCTGATGGTGATGGCCGGATCGCGATGCAGGTCCTCGCCGAACCTGTCCAGCGACAGGGGCTGGATGTGGAACTGCACATTCGGGGTGGCATAGTCCGGCGAGGACCTGGCGAAGGCCCCCAGTTGGGACGGCGCCATCGACATCGGCCCTTTGCGGAAGGCCGCATACTCCATCGCCATCAGGGGCCGACGCCACCACGAGGCATAGAGCTCGTTCATGGTCGGCACGCCGGAGACGCCGTAATAGGGGCGGACCTGCAGGTGGTCCTGCAGGTTGCCGCCGACGCCGGGCCGATGGGCCAGAGTCTCGACGCCTAGGCCCCGCAGCCGCTCGCCGTCGCCGATCCCGGACAGTTCCAGGAGCTTGGGGGTGGCCACCGCGCCGGCGGCCAGCACGACCTCGCCGGTGGCCCGCGCTTCGTGCGCCGCGCCGTCCTTCACCCAGGCGACGCCGACCGCCCGGCCGTTCTCGATCAGGATGCGGGTGACGTGGGCGTGCGTCTCCAGCTTCAGGTTGGGTCGCTTGAGGATGGGCTTGAGGAACCCCGCCGCCGCGCTCCAGCGCCGGCCGGCCTTCTGGTTCACCTGGAAGTATCCGGCCCCGAAATTGTCGCCGCTGTTGAAGTCGGCCACCTGGGGGATATCCGCCATCTCGGCGGCTTGCGCGAACGCGTCCAGCACCGCCCAGCGCATGCGCGGATGCTCCACCCGCCACTCGCCGCCCGCGCGGTGCAGGGGGCCTTGCGGGGCGATGTGATCCTCCTGGGCCAGGAACAGCGGCAGGACGTCGTCCCAGCCCCAGCCGGCCAGGCCCATCTGGCGCCAGCCGTCATAGTCGGCGGCCTGGCCGCGCATATAGATCATGGCGTTGATCGCCGAGCAGCCGCCGATCACCTTGCCGCGCGGATAGGCCAGCGACCGTCCGCCCAGGCCGGGGATGGCGTCAGTCTGGAACATCCAGTCCGAACGCGGATTGCCGATGGCGAACAGATAGCCGACCGGGATGTGGAACCAGATCCAGTCATCCTTGCCCCCGGCCTCCAGCACCAGCACGCGGCGGCCCGGATCGGCCGACAGCCGGTTGGCCAGCACGCACCCGGCCGAACCCGCCCCGATGACGATGTCGTCGAACTGATCCGCCATGCGCGCCCCCCAATGGCCCCTGGATTAGCGGCGTGAAGGCGGGGTGGCTAGGGCGGTCAGCTGTATGGAGTTCTGTATTTGTTCTTTACATATAATCTAAGGTTGTGCAATCTTCGGGTGTGCGGCCCGTGGAGGGGCTGGCTGTTCGGTTCCACAATCAGAGGAGATCGAGATGGCCGGCCCGGCGAAGCAGCAGAAGCCCAGTTTTTTCAGCAGCGCGAATGACTGGATTGCTGAGCGGAGCAGAGAAGCGGCCCGCTCCGCGCACGAGCTAGAAGCCGCTGGCCGAAAGGCCTGGAACGAGGCGACGCGGACCGGCCAGTATGTGCAAGCTGCGACCACGGCTCAGTTGAGAGCCCTGGGGGCGCGGGTGCTCGCCGGTGAACAGGCGGCAAAGCAGGCCGTGGCCCGGACCGTGGCTGCAACCAAGAAGACCTCGGCGCAGTTGGGCCAAGGCCTCGCGAAAACGACCAAGGAAATCTCGCCGGTCCTGTGGGACAACGGGAGGGCGTTTGGATCGGGCCTAGTTGACGCCATAACGTTCGATCTGGCTGACCCAGCAGGGTCCGTGGGCGGTGCGGCCTGGGACAAGTTGCACGGGAAGTCGTTCGCCGACTCCTACAAGGCGCGGATGGCTGCCAAGGCCGCGCAGGACACCTACGACCGGGAGCACTACGGAATCGCTCGAGGGGTTGGGGAGGTTGGAGGCACCGCACTGGCGCTACTGGGGGCTGCTCCGCTCGAAGGCTGGGCGCTTAGTGCGCGGATTGCGGAGACCACGCCCCTAATTCTGCGCGAGTATGCGGCGCTCACCGGCGCCGGTGCAGCGGCCGGCGTCGGCGGGCAGGTCATCAGCGATGTTGGTCGAGGCCGTCCCGGTTCTCCGGGAGACTACGCCGGCGCGGCTGTTGGTGGCGCAGTTGGCGGAGCCTTGGCGCCCGGCGGTCGCGCGGTGGTGTCCGGGGCCGCAATGGGCGCCGCCACCTCGTTGGCGCAGGACGCCTTCAATGGGCGTTTGGATTCAGGTTGGTTCGATCGCACCATGAGCGGCGCCAGGGTCGGCGGCGCATTCGGCGCTGTCGGTGGCCGATTTGGGCGCCAGGAAGCCCAGGCGCTTCCGGGCCAGATAAAGGGCCCTGCAGTCGAACAAACCTCGAAGGAGTTGCTCGGCGAGGATTTCTCAAAGCTGCGAACCTGGGCCCGCGGGGAGAAGACGATACCGATGAAGAAGAAGACAAGGCAGGTGGTGTCTGGCGGGCATACGAAGCCGGATCAACGCACGATGCTGAACGGCGTCGAAAAGGATCTCGTCGAATCCAAGTTCGGCAAGTCGGCTCGTCTCAAGAAGCGTCAGCGCGAAGCCTACGCGGAGCTTCCGAACTACAGGGTCGACCACACCCTGCCCCAGGACGTTGGGGTTTTGCAGGGCGTGCCCCTGAGCCTGCTCGGTCTGGACTTGGACCGGGTTCGTCGAGACTGGTGAAAAGAGGGGAGGGGGCGATGGGCTTCAGAATGAGTTGGATCGCAGCGCCGGCGGCGGAGCGGGAGCGTGTCTTCAAGACGTTTGGTGTCGAGCACGGTGGTGACGTGGAGGATGAGTTTGCCTCAGACTACACCTGCGCCGAGACGCCGGACGGATGGCTGATTTTAGTAAACGGCCGCTTCCGCGACGATCTCCGAGAGGTGCTCGTTGACCTGTCGGAGAGTGACCTAGTGTACGGGTTCGCGATCACAGAGACCATCAACTTCGCCGAAGCGATGGCCTTCGATCATGGCAAGCTCGTCTGGGCGGTGACCCGGGACGCTGAGGACGGCGAAGCGCTGATTATTGAAGGTGAGCCGCCGGAGGGGTTCGCTGAAATCCGTCATCGGTTGGAGGCGGAGCAGGTGACCGACCCGGACACCGACATCCTGATCGAAGCGCCGGTCGAACTTATGCAGGAACTCATCGGCTACCGGATGGATCAGGAGTCAGGGCTGTCCTGGACAGCTCTGAAATCCGTCGGAGACGCGCCTGTCGCTGTCTCCCGTGTGCGCGCCGGCCCATTGCGCGTCGGCTTTTCGGTCAGGCTCGTGCGCTTCCTCAGGCGTCTGGTCGGCGCCTAGAGCCCTTGCCGCCTGGGATGCCTGTCCCAGGCGAACAAGAAAGGCTCGCACCTACGGATGACGAGCCAGTTCATCCCAGTCGGGTTGGTTCAATCCGACTGAGACTGAGACTGAGACTGAGACTGAGACTGGGACTGGGACTGGGGCTAGCGCCTCACGCCGCTGGGCGCAGCTTGAAGCCCATATAGCCGTTGGCGGCGACTGCGTCGCACAGGGTGCGGTAGGCGCCGACGCCGCCGATATAGGGCATGAACACCCGCGGCTTTCCGGGGACGTTGGCGCCCAGGTACCAGCTGTTGGCGACGGGATAGAGGGTCTTGGACGCCGCCTCGTTGACGTGCTCGACCCAGGCGGTCTGACTCTCCGGCGCGGCCTCGATGGTGGCCAGGCCGTACATGCCCATGAAGGCGAACAGGTCCGACAGCCAGTCCACGTGCTGCTCGATGGAGACGATCATGTTGGACAGCACCGACGGGCTGCCCGGCCCGGTGACGGTGAAGAAGTTGGGGAAGCCCGCGACCATCAGGCCCAGATAGGTCTTCGGCCCCTCGGCCCAGGCGTCCTTCAGGGTCTGGCCGCCGCGGCCGGAGATGTCGATGCGCGACAGGGCGCCGGTCATGGCGTCGAAGCCGATGGCGAAGACGATGGCGTCCACCTCAAAGTCGCCGCCGGTGGTCGTAACGCCGGTCTCGGTGATGGTGGAAAGCGGGGTCTCCTTCAGGTCGATCAGTTCGACATTGTCGCGGTTGAAGACCTCGTAATAGCCGGTGTCGACGCACAGCCGCTTGGTCCCGAACGGATAGTCGCGGGGCACGAGCTTCTCGGCGGTCTTGGGATCCTTGACGATCTCGCGGATCTTCTCGGCGGCGAACTCGGCGACCATGGCGTTGGCCACGGGATCGACCGAGATGTCGGCGAAGGCCGCGCCGATGGTGAAGCCGCCGACAGCCCAGCGGTCCTCGAGCACCTGGCGGCGCTCATTGTCGCCCAGCTGGGTGGCCAGGGCCTCGTTGGCGTTGGACGACAGGAAGCCGGCGGGCGACAGGCGCTGTTCCTGGCGGTTTTGGTCGCGGTTGGCCAGCCAGGCCTCGACCACCTCCGGCTTGATCGGGCCGTTGTGGGCCGGGACGCTGTAGTTGGGCGTGCGCTGGAAGACGATGACCTTGTCGGCCTGCTTGGCGATCTGCGGGATCGACTGGATAGCCGAGGAGCCGGTGCCGATCACCGCCACCCGCTTGCCGGTGAAGTCCACGCCTTCGTGGGGCCAGCGGCCGGTGTGATAGGTCGGCCCCTTGAAGCGGTCCTGGCCCTGGAACTTCGGCTCGTTGGGCACCGACAGGCAGCCGGTGGCGGCGACCACGAACTTGGCGTCGATGGTCTCACCGCCCTCGGTCTTCACCGTCCAGCGGCCGGTCGCCTCGTCAAAGGCCGCCGAGGCGATGCGGGTGTCGAACTGGATGTCGCGGCGCAGGTCGAAGCGGTCGGCCACGTGGTTCAGGTAGGCGAGGATCTCCGGCTGGGCGGCGTAGCGCTCGGTCCACTTCCACTCGCGCTCCAGCTCCTCGGAGAAGGAGTAGGAATATTCCTGGCTCTCGATGTCCACCCGCGCGCCGGGATAGCGGTTCCAGTACCAGGTGCCGCCCACGTCCGCGCCCGCCTCATAGACTCGGGCGTTCAGGCCCAGGCCGCGCATGCGATGCAGCATGTACATGCCCGAAATGCCGGCTCCGATGATCACGGCGTCCAGGGTCTTGGTCATCTTCGTTTCCACCCGTTTGGTCTTGTTTGGGGGCACAGTTTCTCCCGGCGGGGCGCTTGTAAAGACGGACCTAAGGTCAGCGGGGGCCAGTTAACTCCAGATACGTCAGAAACGGTCGTGGGCGCCAAATGGAACATCTTGCGAACAGAGAACAAACCGCGTACTCATGAGTCCAGACGGGCAGGGCGATCTCCGGCCGGTCGGGTTGGCGGAATCATGGAATAAGGAGCGCCCATCGTGTCAAATCAATCGGCGTTAAAACTCGTGGCGAGAGAAGAAGGCGACAAGCAGCGGGCTCTGGAAGCGGCGCTGGCGCAAATCGACCGGGCCTTCGGCAAGGGCTCGGTGATGAAGCTTGGCGACAAGGCCACGATGGAGGTGGAGGCCGTCTCCACGGGCTCCCTCGGCCTGGACATCGCGCTTGGCATCGGCGGCCTGCCCAAGGGCCGGATCGTCGAGATCTACGGGCCGGAAAGCTCGGGCAAGACGACCCTGGCCCTGCACGTGGTGGCCGAGGTTCAGAAGGCCGGCGGCACCGCCGCCTTCGTGGACGCCGAGCACGCCCTCGACCCGGCCTACGCCAAGAAGCTGGGCGTGAACCTGGACGACCTCCTGGTCTCCCAGCCGGACACCGGCGAACAGGCGCTTGAGATCACCGACACCCTGGTCCGCTCAGGCGCCATCGACATCATCGTCGTGGACTCGGTGGCCGCGCTCACCCCGCGGGCGGAAATCGAAGGCGAGATGGGCGACAGCCTGCCCGGCCTTCAGGCCCGCCTGATGAGCCAGGCCCTGCGCAAGCTCACCGCCTCGATCTCCAAGGCCAAGACCCTGGTGATCTTCATCAACCAGATCCGCATGAAGATCGGGGTGATGTACGGCAGCCCGGAAACCACCACGGGCGGCAATGCGCTGAAGTTCTACGCCTCGGTCCGCCTGGACATCCGCCGCACCGGCTCGGTGAAGGTGCGCGACGAGATCGTCGGCAACAATGTCCGGGTCAAGGTGGTGAAGAACAAGGTGGCCCCGCCGTTCCGCGAGGTCGAGTTCGACATCATGTACGGCGAGGGTATCTCCAAGCTGGGCGAGATTATCGACCTGGGCGTCAAGGCCGGGGTGATCGAGAAGTCGGGCTCCTGGTTCTCCTGGAGCAGCCAGCGGATCGGCCAGGGCCGGGACAATGTGCGCGAGTTCCTGCGCAACAATCCCGACATCGCGAACCAGATCGAGAAGCAGGTTCGCGGCGCCAAGGACGCCATCGAGGAAGAGCTGCTTGTCGGCCCGTCCGAGGGCGAGGGCGACGACGACTGATCAAGGGATAACGGACCGCCGTTCCTCGCGCCTTGAGGCCGGGACGCGCCGCCAACCCCGCCGTTCCCGCGCGCTTGCGCGAAGACCCCGCACGGCTGTCCGTCTTGGAGGACGTCCGGGCCCGAAAGGCCCGGGCGTCCTTTTCCTTTTGCGATGGCCGTTAAGTTGCGTAAACGGTCGCCTTTCGCAGGGGCGCCGCAGCGCAGCGCGGCCTCCCGATTCACTCCCGGACCATCCGGACACGAACCGCGTCAGAGACCATGCCGAGCCTCAACGAGATCCGCTCCACCTTCCTCGACTATTTCAAGGCCGGTCAGCACCAGATCCTGCCCTCGGCTCCCCTGGTGCCGCAGAACGACCCGACCCTGTTGTTCGTCAATGCGGGCATGGTGCCGTTCAAGAACTACTTCACCGGCGCCGAGACCGCGCCCGCGCCGCGCGTGGCGACGGCCCAGAAGTGCGTCCGCGCCGGCGGCAAGCACAATGACCTGGACAATGTCGGCTACACCGCCCGCCACCACACCTTCTTCGAGATGCTGGGGAACTTCTCCTTCGGCGACTATTTCAAGGAAGGCGCGATCGAGGCCGCCTGGAAGCTGATCAACGGCGAGTTCGGCCTGTCCAAGGACAAGCTGCTGGTCACGGTCTACCACACCGACAACGAGGCGGCGGACCTGTGGAAGAAGATCGCCGGCTTCACCGACGACCGGATCATCCGCATCGCGACCTCGGACAATTTCTGGTCCATGGGCGACACCGGCCCCTGCGGCCCGTGCTCGGAAATCTTCATCGACCAGGGTCCGTCCCTGGCCGGTGGCCCTCCCGGCAGCCCGGATGAGGACGGCGACCGGTTCCTGGAATTCTGGAACCTGGTCTTCATGCAGTTCGAGCGCTTCGCCGACGGGACCGAGCGCCCGCTGCCCAAGCCGCAGATCGACACTGGCATGGGCCTGGAGCGGATCACCGCCATCCTGCAGGGCGTGCACTCCAACTATGACACCGACCTGTTCCGCACCCTGATCGCGGCCAGCGTCGACGCCACCGGCGTCAAGGCCGAGGGCAAGGCCCAGCCGTCGCACCGGGTCATCGCCGACCACCTGCGCTCCACCAGCTTCCTGATCGCCGACGGCGTCTCGCCCTCGAATGAGGGCCGCGGCTATGTCCTGCGCCGGATCATGCGCCGGGCCATGCGCCACGCGCACCTGCTGGGCGCCGAAGAGCCGTTGATGCACCGCCTGGCCCCGGTCCTGGTGGCTGAGATGGGCGACGCCTATCCCGAACTGCGCCGCGCCGAGCCGGTGATCGTCGAGACCCTGCGCCAGGAGGAGGAACGCTTCCGCCGCACCCTGGGCCGCGGCATGACCCTGCTGGACGAGGCCACAGCCGGCCTGTCGGAAGGCGGCGTGCTGTCGGGCGAGACCGCCTTCAAGCTCTACGACACCTACGGCTTCCCGCTCGACCTGACCCAGGACGCGGTGCGCGCCAAGGGCATTACGGTCGACCTGGACGGCTTCGACACCGCCATGGCGCGCCAGAAGGAACAGGCCCGCGAGGCCTGGACCGGGTCGGGCCAGTCGGCCGCGGCCGGCGAGTGGTTCGCGATCCGCGAGCGCCTGGGCGCCACCGACTTCAATGGCTACGAGACTGTCGAGGCCACCGGCCAGCTCCTGACCCTGGTGTCCGGCGCGGCGGAAGTGGGCGAGGCCGGCGCGGGCGAGACCGTGTTCGCCGTGTTCGATCGCACCCCCTTCTACGCCGAAAGCGGCGGCCAGGCCGGCGACACCGGCGAGGTCGAGTGGGACGGCGGCAAGGCCAAGGTGCTCGACACCCAGAAGCAGGCCGGCGACCTGTTCGTCCACGAGCTTGAGATCACTGAAGGCGTGCTCAAGGTCGGCGCCCGCGCGCGCCTGGCCGTCGACGCCGACCGTCGCCTGACCACCCGCTCCAACCATTCCGCCGCCCACCTGGTGCACGCGGCCCTGCGCAATGTCCTGGGCCCGCACGTCGCCCAGAAGGGCCAGCTGGTGGACGGTGAGCGCATGCGCTTCGACTTCAGCCACGGCGGGCCGCTGACCCCGGCCGAGCTCGACGCCATCGAGGCCGAGGTCAATGCGGTGATCCGCCAGAACATCCCGGCCGAGACCAAGGAAATGGCGCCTGACGAGGCCATTGAGGCCGGCGCCATCGCCCTGTTCGGCGAGAAGTACGGCGACAAGGTCCGGGTCCTGACCCTGGGCCATGCGCTGGAGGGCGACGGGGCCTATTCGGTCGAACTGTGCGGCGGCACCCACGTGGCCCGCACCGGCGATATCGCCCTGTTCAAGATCATCTCGGAAGGCGGCGTGGCCGCCGGCATCCGCCGTATCGAGGCCCTGACCGGCGAGGCGGCGCGCCGCTGGCTGCTGGAGCAGGCTTCCGTCGCCAAGGCGCTGGCCGACCAGTTCAAGACCCCGGTCGCCGAGGTCCTGGCCCGGGTCGACGCCCTCGACGCCCAGCGCCGCAAGCTCGAGAAGGAGCTGGCCGAGGCCAAGCGTCAGCTCGCCATGGGCGGTGGTTCGGGCGGCGGCGCGCCCGCCATCGAGGAGATCGGCGGCGTGCAGGTGCTGGCCCGCGTCATGGATGGCGTCGGCGGCAAGGACCTTCGGCCCATCGCCGAGGAATTCAAGAAGCAGGTGACCGACGGGGTCATCGCCCTTGTCGGCGTGGCCGACGGCAAGGCCGCCGTAACTGTCGCCGTGACCGGCGCTGCTGGCGGCCGTTTCAGCGCCGTGGACCTGGCCCGCGCGGCGGTGACCGCCATGGGCGGGCAGGGCGCCGGCGGCAAGCCGGACTTCGCCCAGGGCGGCGCGCCTGACGGAGCCAAGGCCGATGAAGGTCTGGCGGCCATCAAAGCCGCCCTGGCTTGACCTGGATCATCCCCTGACCGGCTCCTCCCGCGCCAAGCTGCGCGCGGGAGGGCCGCATGGACCAGCTGATCTCTGAGCTCACCGCCGCGCTCGGCGCCGGCGGCGTCATCACCGACATCGACAGCGTCGCGGGCGGCTGGAGCCGGGTTGGCAAGCCGTGTGCGATCCTGCGCCCGCGTTCCACCAATGAGGTCTCCGCGGTCCTGCGCCTGGCCCACGCCGCCGGCGCGCCCATCGTGCCCTGGGGCGGCAAGACCGGCCTGGTGGACGGGGCCAACGCCGAGGGCCAGCTGGCCCTGTCGCTGGAGCTGATGAACCGGGTCGAGGCGGTGGATGTCGAGGCCTCGACCCTAACCGTCCAGGCCGGCTGTCCGCTGCAGACGGCCTGCGAGGCGGCGGAGGCGCGCCATCTGTTCCTGCCGCTTGATCTCGGCTCCCGCGGCTCGGCGACCATCGGCGGCAACATCTCCACCAACGCCGGGGGCAACCGGGTCCTGCGGTACGGCATGGTGCGTGAGATGGTGCTCGGCCTTGAGGCCGTGCTGGCCGACGGGACCGTGGTCAGCGCCATGAGCCCGCTGATCAAGAACAACACCGGCTATGACCTCAAGCAGCTGTTCATCGGCGCCGAGGGGACGCTGGGCGTCGTCACCCGCGCGACCTTGCGGCTGCGGCCTCAGCCGCTCAGCCAGGATGTGGCGGTGCTGGGCGTCGAACGCTTCGAGCAGCTGCCACGCCTGCTGCGCCACCTGGAGGCCAGGTTGGGCGGCGCCCTGTCGGCCTTCGAGGTCATGTGGGCCTCGTTCCATGACCTGGTCACCACCGCGCCCGCCAAGGGCCGACCGCCGCTTGATGGCCGCTATCCCTACTATGTGCTGGTCGAGACCCTGGGCGCGGACCCCGCCGCCGACCGCGCCCGGCTGGAGGCGGCGCTGGAGGCCGGCTTCGCCGAGGACCTGATCGCCGACGCCGCCCTGGCCGGATCGGAGGCCCAGCGCCAGGCGCTCTGGGCGCTCCGGGACGACGTCGCCCAGGTGGCGCGCAATGGCCCGATCATCACCTTCGACGTCAGCCTGGCGATCTCGGCCATGGAGTCCTACGTCGCCGAACTGGAGGCTGTGCTGCAGACCAAGTGGCCAGGGATCAACCTGGTGGTGTTCGGGCACCTGGGCGACGGCAACCTGCACCTCATCGTGGGCTTGCCCGGCGCCGAGGCCCGCCACCCCATCGAGGAGGTGGTCTATGGCCTGCTGCGGACCCGCGACGGCTCGATCTCCGCCGAGCACGGAATCGGTCTGCAGAAGCGCGAGTTCCTGCCCTTGAGCCGCAGCCCGGCGGAAATCGCCGTGATGCGGACCCTGAAGGCGGCGCTGGATCCGAAGAACATCCTCAATCCCGGCAAGATCTTCGCCGCGGCCTGAACCTATTTGTCCAGGCAGGTCACCTTCATCAGCGGCGCGGCCGTCTTGCCCCAGGACTCGCTGTCATAGAGGAAGCCGTCCGGCGTCAGGGTGATGGCTTCCTGCTGTGTCAGCCGCTTGGACAGGATGACGGAATAGGTCTTGCCCGAGACCCAGCCAGCCTTGGGCGGCAGGCCCTTGGCCAGGTCGGAGCCGAACTCGAACACCGCCCCATAGGTCAGCAGCACGGCCCGCTTGCCGTCCTGGGAGATATCGAAGCCTGTGGGGATCCAGGCCCAGAAGGTCTGGTCGGACGCCAGGCGAGGCAGGTCGATCTCGCCCACCAGGTCCATCACCTGCACGCCGTCTGTCGCCCGCAGTTGCGCCGCCGACAGCCGATAGACCTTGGCGGGGCCGGGATTGCGGGCCTGGCTGTCGATGGGTTTGGTGACGAGGTACAGGTCGCCATCCGGATGCATGGCGATGGACTCGGCGTTGTGCGGGCCGTCGGGATAGCGGGCGCGCACGGTGCGCAGGGGCGTCTCGGTCTCGCCGAACTCGGCCTTCTCCTCGACCACCACAAAGGCGATCTCGCTGCGCGTCCCAGGATTGTCGCCGACATCGGCCAGGTAGAGACAAGAGCCCTTCCCGCAGGGACCCAGCGCCATGTCCTCGATGTCGCGTGGCTTCGGCCCCTCCAGGTTCACGGCCTTCAACCCGCCGCCGGTCAGGTCGGAGACAAAGAAGCGTAAGGAATCGCCGGAGTCGTTGTGGTGGTAGAGCCGGCCGGGAAAGCGGGTCGAGGCCTCCAGGCCGCTGGCCTCGTTCACCAGCGCCGGGTCCAGCGTCCCCACCTCGCTCGCCGCGCTCCAACTGGCGCACAGGTGGCTTGGCGCGGCCAAGGCCAGGCCGGGCAGGGCGGCGAGAACGGCGGCGAGGAGCGCGGGGCGGCGGCGCATGTGGGGATCTCCGACAGGCCGTCATGGGGCCGGGCGACGCAGCCGCCGTCAAGCGACGACCGCGTTCCGGCTAGGAGCCCCTACCAGGGAGCCGCCTGCTCACGTCTTGGCGAACACGCAGAGCTTGTTGCCGGTCGGGTCGCGGAAATAGGCGCCGTAGAAGCTGGTGGAGTCCGCTGGGCGAGGACCAGGTGCGCCTTCGTCCGCGCCGCCGGCGGCCAGGGCCGCGGCGTGGGCGGCGTCGACCTCGGCCTTCGATCCGGCCAGGAAAGCTATCATGATCCCGTTGCCGGGGCGGGCGTCCTGGCCGTCAAAGGGCGGACAGATGTAGCAGTCGGCGTCCGAGCCCTTGGCCCCATAGCCGGCCCAGCCGCCCTGGAAGAAGCTGCGCTCGCGGCCCATGGCGCCGAACACCGCATCGAAGAAGGGCAGGGACGCTTCGACGTCCTTCGCCCCGATAGTGACATAGCCGATCATGTTCGTTCCCTCTGGATGACAGGCGTGGAGCCTAGTCGCCAGAGATAGAACAAATCAAGAACCTTTTTCGGCTTCCGCCTGGGCCTTGGTCTTGGAGGGCAGCTTGATGTCGACCAGCTTCCACTCGAACCAATCCTTGCGCTGGAAGGTGAAGACCGTCTCCTGGCCGTCCTCCTTCGGGTGCTTCACCGCAAAGCGCATGCGGTTCGGGTCCCAGAACTGGGTGCGCGGCCAGCGCGCGTCGATGGCCGCCTTGGCCTGGTCGAGGAAGCCCTCGGGCGGCGGCGGCTCGGGCGGGCCTTCGCCGGGGGCATAGCCGCGGGTCAGGTCGTGCAGGCCCTGGGCGCTGACATAGGTGTCCACGGCCGGCGGCGGCGGGCGCAGGGGCTCCATGGCGTGGCGGATCGCGCCCAGCGGGTCGGTCCACAGGCTGGGGGCCGGAGCGGCCGGCGGCGGGGTGTCGGCGATCTGGGCCTTCAGGGAGCCGCGGACGGAATTGTAGTCCACCAGCTCAGCCAGACCCTGGGCGTCGCCGTCGCGGGCGTCGGCGCGCAGGGCGCGGAAGGCGAACCAGGGCGCGGCGAAGAAGGCCGCGACGGCCACCAGCAGGAGCACGAGGATCAGGTTGAAGATCCGGCGTCCCATCGTCTCGTCGTGTCGCTCAGAACTGGCCATGGCGAATGATTAACACGTCCTAGCCGGCTGGCGAGACCCTACAGCCGGCGCGCGATTGCTTGCGCTGGCGGCGCAACGGCGCGAGGCTCGCCCCATTGTTTGAACCATAACATCGCCCAGGGAGGGCCGGATTTCATGTCGGACGCCAGGATCAATCCCAATGGAAGCTTGCGGGGCAAGGTCGCCCTGGTCACCGGCGCCAGCCGCGGCATCGGCGAGGCCATCTGCGCCCGCCTGGCCATGGAGGGCGCTCACGTCGTCGCCTCAGCGCGGACGGCCGAAGCCGGCGAGAGCCGCCTGCCGGGCACCTTGCATGACACCGTCGACCGCCTGAAAGCCGCTGGCGGCCAGGCTGTCTTCGTCAAGGCCGATCTCGCCCAGGCCAGCGAGCGCGAGCGGCTGGTCGAGGAGGCCGAGGCCGCCTTCGGCCCCATCGACATCCTCGTGAACAACGCCGCCATCACCTATTTCATGCCGGTGGTCGACTTCACCGAGAAGCGCTTCAAGCTGATGATGGAGGTGCAGGTCTATGCCCCCTTCCACCTGTCCCAGCTGGTGCTGCCCGGCATGATCGCCCGCAAGTCGGGCTCCATCGTCAACATCTCCTCGCCGGCCGGCATCCACCCCAAGCCACCCTACCAGGGCGGGCGCGGCGGCACGGTCTATGGCCTGTGCAAGGCGGCGCTGGAGCGGTTCACGACCGGCCTGGCAAGCGAGGTCCAGGCTGACGGCGTGGCGGTGAACGTGGTCTCGCCGGGCCTTGTCGACACCCCCGGCGTCGCGGTGCACGGCCTGATCAACGAGGCGACCAAGTCCCGCGTCCAGCCGATCGAATACATCGCTGAGGCCGTCTACCAGCTGGCCAAGGCCGATCCCCAGGCCATGACCGGCCGCGTCGCCTATGCCGAGCCCCTGTTGAAGGAACTGGGCCTGGAGCCCGCGGCCCTGATCTGATCCTTGCCAAGCCCGCCCGCGCGGCCTCACATCCCCCGTCTTCAGGAGTACCTAGATGCGGATCGTTGTGAGCGTCCTCGCGGGCGTGGTGATGGGGATGACCATGGTGGGCCAGGCGAGCGCCGAGAAACTCACGGCGGAACGGGTCTACGCCGCGCCGGACCTGTCGGGGCCGAGGGCCCGGGGTGTCAGCCTGTCTCCGGACGGCACGCTCGTCACCTATCTGAAGGCCAAGGCCGACGATCCGCGCATGACCGACCTGTGGGCGGCGGAGGTGGCCGGCGGCGACCCACGCCTGCTGATCGACGCCCGCGCCCTGATCCCTAAGGACCGCATCCTCTCCGAGGCCGAGAAGAGCCGCCGTGAGCGCCAGGGCGTCCAGACCCGCGGGGTGGTGGCCTATGACTGGGACGACCAGGGCCGCTTCATCCTGGTCCCGGTCGAGGGCGACCTGTGGCTCTACAGCCGCGCCTCGGGCCAGGTCAGCCGCCTGACCAACACCCCCGACGACGAGATCGACGCCAAGGTCTCGCCCAAGGGCGGCTTCGTCTCCTTCGTCCGCGACGACAACCTCTATGTGCAGCCGGCCAGCGGCGGGGCCGAGCGCGCCCTGACCACGGACGGGAGCGAGCTCAAGTCCTGGGCCACGGCCGAGTTCATCGCCCAGGAGGAGATGGACCGCCAGACCGGCTATTGGTGGAGCCCGGACGAGCGTCATATCGCGCTGACCCATGTCGACCAGACCGGCGTGGACGTAGTGGAGCGGGCCGACATCGGCCCCACGGGCGCGACCATCGTCGCCCAGCGCTATCCCCGCGTCGGCCGGCCCAACGCCCGCGTCGACCTCTTTGTCGCCGACGTCGCCACCGGCGCGCGGGTCAAGGTCGACCTGGGCGCCGATGCGGACATCTATCTCGCCCGCGTCGACTGGGCCCGCGACGGCAAGACCCTCTATGTGCAGCGCCAGACCCGCGACCAGAAGCGTCTGGACCTGCTGGCCGTGGACATCGCCACCGGCAAGGCCACGGTGGTGCTCACCGAGACCAGCCCGCATTGGGTGGATCTCAGCGACGACTTCCGGCCCCTGAAGGACGGCGGCTTCCTGTGGTCGTCGGAGCGTTCGGGGTGGAAGCACCTCTACCTCTATGGCCCAAGCGGCAAGCTGGTCCGCCAGGTCACGCAAGGCGCCTGGCCGGTGGACGCTGTCCAGGGCGTGGACGAGGCGCGCGGCCTGGTGCTGTTCACCGCCAGTGTGGACACCCCCATCGAGCGCCGGCTCTACGAGGTCTCCTACAAGGCCTCCGCCCAGCCGAGGCCGCTGACCAAGGCCGGCGGCTGGTGGACCGTGAAGGTGGCCAAGGCCGGCGGCGCCTTCACCGGAACCTATGAGGATCCCGCGACCCCGCCCCAGACCGGCCTCTATCGCGCCGACGGCCAGCTGGTCCGCTGGATCGAGGAGAACCGCCTGGCCGAGGGCCACCCCTACTGGCCCTATCGCGCGCGGCTGCGCACCCCCCAGTTCGGGACGATCAAGGCCAGCGACGGCGAGGACCTGCACTGGATGATGCGCACCCCGCCGGGCTTTGATCCGGCCAAGCGTTATCCGGTGGTGGTCAAGCTCTATGGCGGGCCGGGGCGCGCCCTGGTGGCCAAGACCTGGGGCGATCCGGCGGACCAGCTCTATCTGGAAGCCGGCTTCATCCTGTTCACCCTGGACAATCACGGCACACCCAACCGCTCGACGGCGTTCAAGACCGCCATCGACCGCAAGCTGGGGACCTGGGAGGTCGCCGACCAGATCCGCGGCGCCGACTATCTGAAGACCCTGCCGTACGTGGATCCGGCCCGGATCGGCGTCACCGGCTGGTCCTATGGCGGCTACATGACCCTGATGCTGCTGACCGCCCCGAACACGCCGTTCGCGGCCGGGGTCTCGGGCGCGCCGCCGACGGACTGGAGCCTGTACGACACCCACTACACCGAGCGCTACATGGGCACGCCCGCGGACAACGCGGCCGGCTATGCGGGCTCGGAGGTGACGGCCCGTGCCGATCGGCTGGCGCCCGACGCCCTGCTGCTGATGCACGGCATGGCCGACGACAATGTCACCTTCGACAACTCGACGCGGCTGATGGCGGCCCTGCAGGCCAAGGCCATTCCCTTCGAGACCATGCTTTATCCGGGCCTACGCCACCGGGCCGGCTGGACCCAGGCCCACCTCAAGCACCGCATGGAAACGACGCTGGCCTTCTTCAAGCGCAAGCTCGTTCCCGTCACCGCGCCCTGAGGGTTCGCAGATCGGCCGGGCCTCGGCGAGAATCTCGTCGAGGCCCGCGCACAGGCGGCGCCCCGCCGGCGTCAGTTCGGCGGCCACGATGCCGCGCATGGCCCAGCGGTCCACCCGCACCAGGCCCTCGCCAGATCCATCATCCATTTCGCTCAGCGCCTGGACCGTCTTCCAGCAGGCGTCCGTCGCCATGCCCGCGCGCCGCCGCAGATCGGGCAGGGGCAGGGGCTCCGCCTCGTCAGCGATATAGAGCAGGCTGACCAGCTGGCTGACCGTGAAGTCGGCGTTGACCGCGCGAAGCAACTCCAGTGCTTCCAGCATGGCGTTGCGGTGACGCATGATAAACTTTCTGTAATGAATCCGTATCTTTCCGAAGTGTGATGAATGCGGCGGCTTGAATCAAGCAAATGGCCGGTTCATCTCTACATTACCGGGATTTAATTGTCGTATCGCGGGCGTAACATCGCAATGAAGACGCGTGGTTAGCCGCTCGGACGGGTCAATCGGGCGATGAGTACCTCGCAAACGCTCAAAACGGGCGTGCAAACCGTTCTAGATTTGGTTGTCCGTTCGACACCAAAGAGTACGAGGTTAGCTATGAAGCTGTGGGGCCAGATTTCCGTTGAGCTCACGGTCGGGGACTATGTCGAGGCCGCCGACCACCAGCGCCGGTTGGAAGACATCCTGAAGCTCGTCCGCGACGCCTACCCTGAGGCGACCCTGTCAATGCGTGAACGGCGGCAGCGCAAGGCCCAGCCGCTGGTTCGGGCCCTGCCGCGCCCCGCGGCCACCGGTAAGCTGAACGACTATATCGAGCGCGCCTAAGATGCGGCCCAGAGACTCCCTCCTGGAGGGGCTGTCCTATTTCCGCGAGCTCAATCCGGGCGTCACGGTCAATGAGATCATCGCCTTTCTCTACACGTGCGAGAACGAGGGGCTGAACGTCCAGGAGCTGGCCTATGTGGCCCGCATGACTGAGCCCACCGCCTCGCGCAGCATCCGCACCTTTGGGCCGGAGGGTTCCGAGTGGGCGCGGCCGCCGGCGCTGGGGCTGGTGGAGGCCTTTCTCAATCCCCGCGACGGCCGCAGCCGCATCATCCACCTGACCGACAAGGGCCGCGAGGTGCGCGCGCGGCTGGACGGGGTGATCCGACAGGCCATCGCCATCCTGCGCTGAGCGCCAACCTGCGCTCAGCGAATGAACGCGAGTTAACTGGCGCAAGCGCCGAGGGCCGGTGTTTGGTCGGCCCATTGTGAACAAGCCCATTTCAAACACTTCAGCCTGGGGGAGGGGATCGATGGCGGACTTTGAGCTCGACCGCCTTGACCTGCAGATCCTGGCGGCCCTGCAGGAGAACAATCAGGCCAGCGCCCAGGACTTGGCCGAGCGCGTGCCCCTGTCGCCCTCGGCCATCCTGCGCCGGATCCGCGGCTATCGCGCCTCAGGTGTCATCTCGGCCGACGTCTCGATCCTGGCCCCAAACCTCACCGGCGAGCGGATCAGGGTGCTCCTGATGATCCAGCTGGAGACCCACGCCCCGCCGACCGTCACTGACTTCCGCAGCCAGCTGGTGGGCTCGCCCAACGTCCAGGTCTGCCTGGAGGTCTCAGGCGTCTATGACATCGCCTGCCTGGGCGTGTTCCGCAGCATGGACGAGTTCAACGCCTTCGCCGACGCCACCGTGGCCAGCCACCCGGCCGTGCGCCGCTACGAGGCCAGCTTCGTCAAGCGCGGGGCCAAGATGAGCCTGGCGGTGCCGCTCTAGACCGCGGGGACAACCCCTCACCTCAACCGTTGAGAGCGAGCCGGACCTAGCCGGTCCGGCTCGCTCTCGACCCCCGCACGCATGGCGAGGGGTTGGCCTGCAGTTGTTAGAAAGTACTTACGCCAACGCAATCAATTTAGTTCAATATTCTTATCTCACACTTTGTGTCTTCCGCGAGACAATGTCTTAATATGATTGTATCTGATCTGACGTCGCGTTGACGCAATTGGGCCTCCGGCCGTAACTCCCATGTAACCGAGTCCGATATCCGGGCGCGGGACCTAAGCTTGTTGTGGGGCGCGGCCCCTCGTCCTTGTGGGCGGGGCGGGCCGCTGGAGGATCCAGACTTGAAAACCAACACGATGCGGGAGCGCCTGCTGGCCTCCTCAATGATCTGCGGCGTGGCCCTGGCGGCCCTGGCCGCCAGCCCGGCGTTCGCCCAGGACGAAGTCCAGGAAGTCGTCGTCACCGGGACGCGCATTCCGACGCCGAACCTGACCAGCGTCAGCCCGGTGACCGCCATCGGCGCCGCCGAGCTCAAGGCCCAGGGCGTGACCCGGGTCGAGGACATGATCAACTCCCTGCCGCAGGCCTTCGCCGCGCAAGGCTCCTCGATCTCCAACGGCTCGAACGGCACCGCTACGGTCAACCTGCGCGGCCTTGGCCCGTCCCGCACCCTCGTGCTGATTGACGGCCGTCGCCTGGGTCCCGGTAACCCCAGCCAGTCCACCGCCGCGGTGGCGGACCTGAACTTCATCCCCTCGGCCCTGGTTGAGCGCGTCGACGTGCTGACCGGCGGCGCCTCGGCTGTGTACGGCGCCGACGCCGTGGCCGGGGTGGTCAACTTCATCATGAAGAAGGACTTCGAGGGCGTGCAGCTGAACGCCCAGTGGTCGACCTACCAGCACAGCCAGCACTCGGACGGCCTGCAGTCGATCATCAAGGCCAAGGCCGCCACGGCCAATGACCCGTCCCAGTTCGCCCTGCCCAAGGACAATGTCCGTGACGGCGACGGCGCGGAGGTCACCCTGACCTTTGGCGTCAATTCCGCCGACGGCAAGGGCAACATCACCGCCTACGCCTCGTACCGCCAGATCAATGCGGTGCTCCAGGGCAACCGCGACTACTCGGTCTGCACCCTGAACTCGGGGAACGCCTTCACCTGCGGCGGCTCCGGCACGGCCTCGCCGGCTCGGGTCGGCGGCTTCACGGTGGCGGGGAACACCTTCCGGGCCCGCAACGCCACGACCGACGTCTATAACTTCGGCCCGACCAACTACTACCAGCGCCCTGACGAGCGGTACGCCCTGGGCGCCTTTGCGCACTACCAGGTCGCCGACTGGGCCGAGGCCTACGCCCAGGTGATGTTCATGGACGACCGTTCGGTCGCCCAGATCGCGCCGGGCGGCATCTTCGCGGCCAACTTCAACATCAACTGCGACAACGCCTTCCTGACGGCGACCCAGCAGGGCCAGCTCTGCGGCGCCAACGCCGGGACGGCCAACAACTTCCGCGGCGTGGTGGCCAAGCGCAACGTCGAGGGCGGCGGCCGCCAGTCCGACTTCCGCCACCAGTCCTACCGCTACGTGGTGGGCCTGAAGGGCGACCTGTCCGAGAACTGGAACTACGACGCCTACATGGAATACACCGCGACCCAGTTCAGCGCGTCGCAGACGGCCTACTTCCAGACCGCCCGGATCCAGAACGCCCTGATCGCCCGGCGCAACGCCGCCGGCCAGATCGTCTGCCAATCGGTGATCGACGGCACGGACCCGGCCTGCGTGCCCTACAACATCTTCCAGGAAGGCCAGGTCACCCAGGCGGCCCTGAACTATCTGCAGGTGCCCAGCTACACCGGCGGCGACGCCAGCGAGCGAGTGGTGAACTTCACCGTCGGCGGCAATCTCGGCGCCTATGGCGTCAAGTCCCCCTGGGCCGAGGACGGCGTCGGCGTCGCGTTCGGCTCTGAATATCGCCGCGAACACGTGGACTTCCACGCCGACTTCGTGGCCACCGCGGGCCTGCTGAACGGCGCCGGCGGCGCGGCCCCGCCGATCAACAAGAGCTTCGACCTCTACGAGCTGTTCGGCGAAGCCCGCATCCCGATCGCCCAGGACATGCCGTTCGCCAAGTCCCTGCAGATGGAACTGGCCTATCGCTATTCCGACTATTCGTTCGGCCCGAACACCAACACCTACAAGGTGGCCGGTGACTGGGAGCCGGTGGACGGCCTGCGCCTGCGCGCCAGCTACCAGCGCGCGGTCCGCGCCCCGAACATCGTCGAGCTGTACGCGACCCCGAACCACGTGCTGGACGGCTCGACCGACCTGTGCGCCGGCGCGGCGATCGGTTCGGCCCGCAACACCCGTTGCGCGGCGGTGTTCAAGCTGACCCCGGCCCAGGTCGCGGCCATCGAGCCGAACCCGGCCAACCAGTACTATGGCCAGACCGCGGGCAACGCGAACCTGCAGCCGGAAAAGTCGGACACGGTCTCGCTGGGCTTCGTGGCCCGTCCGACCTTCGCGCCGGGCCTGAACTTCTCGGTCGACTGGTTCGACATCAAGGTCGAGGACTACATCAGCCCGATCGGCGCCGACACGATCATGAAGCAGTGCATCGACAACGGCGTCGACTCGTTCTGCAGCCTGATCCAGCGCGACAGCAACAACTCGATCTGGCTGTCGCCGAACGGTCCCCTGGGCCACGTGATCGACCAGACGAAGAACACCGGCTCGCTGCACACCGCCGGGATCGACTTCGCCGCCAACTACCGCACCGACCTCAGCGTCATCGGCTGGGACGGCGGCGGCTCGGTTGCGATGTCGCTGGCCTCCACCTGGCTCGACAAGCTGGAAGTCCAGTCCCTGCCGGGCGGCGCCAGCACCGACTGCGCGGGCCTCTATGGCGCCCTCTGCACGGCCCTGCTCGGCGCCGGCACCAGCGGCGGTCCGAGCCCGGAATGGCGGCACAAGTTCCGCGCCACCTGGAACACCCCGTTCCCGATGGACCTGGCCCTGTCGGCCCAGGTGCGGCACTTCTCCAGCGTCGACCTCGACTCCACCTCCAGCCAGCCCGGCCTGGGCGGCGCCGCCCCCGGCGGTCCGACCACCGACCTGAAGCTGGGCGCGCGGACCTATCTGGACCTGCTCGCCACGTGGACGGTCGCCGACCGGTACAACTTCCGCCTCGGCGTGAACAACGTGCTGGACAAGGACCCGCCGCTGAACGGCGCCGCCAACTGCCCCAGCGGCCCCTGCAACGGCAACACCTGGCCGCAAGTCTATGACTCGCTCGGCCGCTACCTGTTCATCGGCCTGACCGCCGACTTCTAAGGTCAGGGTCTGAACGACGCAGATCCCGCTCCGGCCACCGCCGGGGCGGGATTTTCCGTACCTTCCCCGCACATCCCGGCGAACGCCGGGATGTGCGGTGATTGGGGCGCCGGCCTGCGGAATGCTGTTCCGCCCACCCCCGCGCTTGCAGCCCCCGCCGACAGCTGTCTAGCTGTGGGGATTGTCACTGTTACCGGGGGCCCATATGCGCCGCGCTGCTTCATCCATCCTCGCCCTGACCCTGGCTGCGGGGCTCGCGCTTCCGGCCCTTGCTGACGCCAAGCTCGAACAGGCCTTCGACGCCCAGATCTCGCCCGCCGAGATGAGCGCCTGGATGAAAGACATGGCGTCCGAGCCGAACCATGTCGGCTCGCCCCACGACAAGGCCAACGCCGAGGCCCTGCTGGCCCGCTACAAGTCCTGGGGCTGGGACGCCCATATCGAGACCTTCCAGGTGCTCTATCCCACCCCGATCAGCTCCAGCCTGGAGCTGGTGGGCGCTTCGCCCTTCAAGGCGACCCTGACCGAGGCCCCCGTGCCGGGGGATGAGACCTCGTCCCGCACCAAGGACCAGCTGCCCGCCTATGTGGCCTTCCAGGGCGACGGCGATGTCACCGCCCCGCTCGTCTATGTGAACTACGGGATGCCCGCCGACTATGACGCCCTGGAGCGCATGGGCGTGTCGGTGAAGGGCAAGATCGTCATCGCCCGCTATGGCGCGGGCTGGCGCGGCCTGAAGCCCAAGCTCGCCCAGGATCACGGCGCGGTCGGCTGCATCATCTATTCGGACCCTGCCGACGACGGCTACGCCACCGACGACGTTTACCCGAAGGGCGCGGCCCGCCCGGCCCAGGGCTTCCAGCGCGGCTCGGTGGCGGTGATGCCGACCTATCCTGGCGACCCGCTGACCCCCGGCGTTGGCGCCACCGAGAAGGCCAAGCGGATCAAGCGCGAGGACGCGCCGACCATCCTGAAGATCCCGACCCTGCCGATCTCCTATGGCGACGCCCAGCACTTCCTGGCCGCCCTGGATGGCGACGTGGCGCCGTCGAACTGGCGCGGGGCCCTGCCGATCACCTACCACGTGGGCGGCAGCGAGGCGGCCAAGGTCCGCATCGCGGTCAAGTCCGACTGGAGCCTGAAGACGGTCTACGACGTGGTGGCCATGATCAAGGGCTCCACCTATCCGGACCAGTGGGTGCTGCGCGGCAACCACCACGACGGCTGGGTGTTCGGCGCCTCGGATCCCTTGAGCGGCAACGTCGCCCAGCAGGCCGAGGCCAAGGCTATCGGCGGCCTCCTGAAGCAGGGCTGGCGGCCCAAGCGGACGCTGGTCTATCTCAGCTGGGACGCCGAGGAGCCGATGCTGCTGGGCTCCACCGAATGGGTCGAGACCCATGCCGAGGAACTGGCCCAGAAGGGCGTCGTCTACATCAACTCAGACGGCAACGGCCGCGGCTTCCTGGGCGCCGGCGGCAGCCACTCCCTGGAGCGGTTCGTCAACGACGTGGCCAAGGACGTGACCGACCCGCAGACCGGCGTCAGCGTCTCGGCCCGCCTACGGGCCGCCGCTCAGGTGGCGGCCGCGAGCCCGGGCGCCAGCCCGCGCCTGCAGGCGCAGGCCAAGGCCGCCGCCGATCCCAGCCGCGACATGCCCATCGACGCTCTGGGCTCCGGCTCGGACTATTCCAGCTTCCTGCAGCACATCGGCCTGGCCACCCTGGACGTCGGCTATGGCGGGGAGGGCTCGTCCGGCGGGGTCTATCACTCGGCCTATGACACCTGGGAGCATCACAGCCGCTTCGTCGATCCGGGCTTCGCCTATGCCGGGGCGCTGGCCAAGACCGGCGGCCGCCTGGTCCTGCGCATGGCCGACGCCGACCTGCCGCCCCAGCGCTACACCAACTTCGCCGACACGGTGGGCGGCTATCTCGACGAGGTGAAGAAGCTCGCTGACACCAAGCGGGAGACCCAGGTCACCCAGGCCAAATTGCTGGCCGCCGGCGCCTACAAGCTGGCCGACGACCCCACGGAGACCCACGGGCCGCCGACGCCCCTGAAGCCCGTGCCCTATTTCAACTTCGCACCCATGGACAATGCGGTCGCCACCCTGAAGGCCAGCGCCAAGGCCTATGACGCGGCCCTGGCGGCCAAGGGCGCCTCGCTGTCGCCGGACGCCAAGGCCAGGCTGTTCGCCCTGACCCGCGGCGTCGAGATGACCCTGACCTCCGATGTCGGACTGCCGGGCCGGCCCTGGTATAAGAACCTCGTCTATGCGCCGGGAGTCTACACAGGCTACGGCGCCAAGACCCTGCCGGGCGTCCGCGAAGCCATCGAGGAGGAACGCTGGGCGGACGCCGACAAGTACTCGGTGCTCACCGCCCAGGCCCTGACCGCCTACGCCGCCAAGCTCGACGAGGCCACAAAGCTGATCAACGGCGGCTGATCACATCCACCGCCTCCGTCATCCTCCGGTCAGCCGAAGGCTGATCCGGGGGACCCAAGCTGATTGGGGTATGCCGCGCCAATGGGAACAGTCATGACCTTCTGGATCGCCCAATTCCTCGGCCTCGCGGTCGCCTACCTGCTGGGCTCGATCCCCGCCGGTTACCTGACCGCGCGCATGCTGAAGGGGTTGATCTGCGCACCCTGGGCTCCGGCGGCACAGGCGCCACCAATGTCCTGCGCACCTTGGGCGCCGGGCCGTTCTGGGCGGTGCTGGCCTTCGATGTGGCCAAGGGCGCCTGCGCGATCCTGGTTATCAAGGCGCTCGAAGCCAGGCTCGCGTTTCCGGCCACGCTCAACGCCTCCGTCTTCATTCCGTGGGCGACGTCGCTGGGAGGGATCGTCGCCATCCTGGCTCATGCCCGCCCGGTCTGGCTGCGGTTCCAAGGCGGCAAGTCCGTGGCCGTCGGCCTTGGCGTTCTGCTGGCCCTGTCCTGGCCCGTCGCCCTGGGCGGCCTGGCGGCGTTCGGCGCGCTCCTGGCGGTGACCCGCATCATGTCCGTGGGCTCAATGGCCGCCGCCGTCGCCGCCATCGGCGTCAGCCTAGCTCTGCCCCATCCCTTGCCCGTCCGGCTGATGGTGATCGCCGGCGGGCTCTATGTGATCGTCCGCCACCGCGCGAACCTCGGCCGCATCGCGGCAGGAACCGAACCCCGCATCGGGCAGCGGGTCAATCTGACCTAGCCCCGCACTGTCCTTGCGGGCGGCCGGAGGATGACGACTTATAATTGTCCGGGTAAAAATACTTGCCGCTTACCGTGCCCCCTTCGTCCATGTTAACGTCAAAGCGGCAAGGTCGAATTCGGTCGTGGAAATCGCCGACCTCGTGAGACCCTGAAGGTCCTGAGGTCTTTCTCATCGTCGGGCGCGCACGAAAAAGGCCGGCGCCCTTTCGGACACCGGCCCTTGTCGTTCAGTCCCTCCGCGCGGCTCAGCCGGCGGCGAGCGCCTTGTCCAGGTTGGCGGCGATCTTGTCGAGGAAGCCCTCGGTGGTCAGCCAGCCTTGGTTGTCGCCGACCAGCAGGGCCAGGTCCTTGGTCATCGAGCCGCTTTCGACGGTGGCGACGCAGACCTCTTCCAGGGTCTTGGCGAAGTGGGCCAGCTCGGCGTTGCCGTCGAGCTTGGCGCGGTGCTCAAGGCCGCGGGTCCAGGCGAAGATCGAGGCGATCGAGTTGGTCGAGGTCGATTCGCCCTTCTGGTGCTGGCGGAAGTGGCGGGTGACGGTGCCGTGGGCGGCTTCGGCCTCCAGCGTCTTGCCGTCCGGCGTGACCAGGACCGAGGTCATCAGGCCGAGCGAGCCAAAGCCCTGCGCGACCTGGTCGGACTGGACGTCGCCGTCGTAGTTCTTGCAGGCCCAGATGAAGGCGCCGGACCACTTCAGGGCCGAGGCGACCATGTCGTCGATCAGGCGGTGCTCGTAGACCAGGCCCGCTTCCTTGTACTTCTCGGCGTATTCGGCCTCGAACACCTCGGCGAAGATGTCCTTGAAGCGGCCGTCATAGGCCTTGAGGATCGTGTTCTTGGTCGAGAGATAGACCGGGTAGTTGCGGTTCAGGCCGTAGGCCAGCGAGGCGTGGGCGAACTCGCGGATCGAGTCGTCCAGGTTGTACATGCCCATGGTGACGCCGGCGCCCGGGAAGTCGAACACCTCGTGCTCGATGGTCTCGCCGTTCTCGCCTTCCCACTTCATGGTCAGCTTGCCCTTGCCGGGCACGCGGAAGTCGGTGGCGCGATACTGGTCGCCGAAGGCGTGGCGGCCGATGATGATCGGTTGGGTCCAGCCGGGGATCAGGCGCGGCACGTTCTTGCAGATGATCGGTTCACGGAACACGACGCCGCCCAGGATGTTGCGGATGGTGCCGTTCGGCGACTTCCACATCTTCTTCAGGCCGAATTCCTCAACCCGGGCCTCGTCCGGCGTGATGGTCGCGCACTTGATGCCGACGCCGTACTTCTTGATGGCCATGGCGCTGTCGACGGTGACCTTGTCGTCGGTGGCGTCGCGGTGCTCGATCCCCAGGTCGTAATAGTCGATGTCGATATCGAGATAGGGGAAGATCAGCTTGTCCTTGATCCACTTCCAGATGATGCGGGTCATCTCGTCCCCATCGATATCCACGACAGGGTTGGCGACTTTGATCTTGGCCATGAGGGGGCAGGCGCTCCGGCGAAAAGGGTAAGGGTTGAAGGCCGTATATTAGGCTTCGGCCCGCCGCGCAAAGGTCCTCGATGTAACGTAACGACAACCGGGCGCGTTTCTGGAAACCGGTGTCATCCCTTGCGCGGCAATGCAGAGGCGACCGTCAGGGGTGTGATGTATCATCGCGCGGCGCCCTGGATCGTGCATCGCCCTTGCCTTCCTGGCGGGCGGAGGCTTGAAACCGGGTCATGGAAATCCTTGCCCCCTGCGTCATCCTCGACAAGCCCCAGATGGCCGAGAACATCGGGGCCGTGGCGCGCGCCATGGCCAATTTCGGCCTTTCGGACCTGCGCCTGGTCAATCCGCGCGATGGCTGGCCGCAGGAGCGGGCCTGGGCCTCGGCCTCCGGCGCCGAGTGGCCGCTGAACGCGGCGCGGATCTATGACAGCGTCGAGGCCGCCGTCGCCGACCTGCACCTGGTCTATGCGACCACGGCCCGGCCTCGGGAGTTGCAGCTGCCCGTGCTGACCCCGCGGGTCGCCATGGCGGCCATGCTGTCCGAGGTTCAGTCGGGCCACCGCGCCGGTCTGCTATTCGGCGGCGAGCGCGCCGGCCTGGAGACCGCCGACATCGCGCTCAGCCAGGCGGTGGTCACCCTGCCCATCGACCCGCGGTTCCGGTCGCTGAACCTGGCCCAGGCGGTGATCATCCTGGCCTATGAGTGGCGCATGACGATGGAGACCGGCGCGCCGGCCATCTTCCGCGACGCGCCGCCGCCCGCCGACGGCGCGGCCATGCTGGGCCTCTATGAGCACTTCGAGCGGGAACTGGAGACGGCGGGCTTCTTCCATCCGCCGGAGAAGAAGCCGTCGATGGTCCAGAACCTGCGCTCGGCCCTGGGTCGGGCGAGGATGAGCGACCAGGAGGTCCGCACCTTCCGCGGCGTGGTCACCGCCCTGTCGCGCGGGCGCGGGCGGGTCCTGGAGAAGCTGGCCAGGGCCAAGGCGGATAAGCCTACCGATCGGTAGGGTCTTGCGCGCCGCCCCCGAAAAGGCGACATGCTAGGCGCCAAAAGATCGGGAGGAAGACATGGCCGGGACGACCCTGGACGACCTGCGCCTTGCAGCGCGCGAGGCCTACATCTTCACCCTGCCGCTGGTGGAGATCGCCACCACCCGGGCGCGGGGGCAGGCGGCGGGTTCGCCCATGAACGTCTTCGGCCACATGCGCCGCCTGGCCGACCACAAGGCCCGGGCGGTGACCACGCCCAACAACGACACCTTCTATTCCACGGCCCAGGTGGATCTGAGCGCCGGACCGGTGACCATCAACCTGCCGGCCACGGGCGACCGCTATTTCTCCCTGGCCCTGATGGACGCCTACACCAACAACTTCGCCATCCTGGGGACCCGGACCACCGGCCCGGACGGCGGGACCTTCACCCTGGTGGGGCCGCGTGACGCCGCCGATGGTCCGAATGTCGTCCGTTCGCCCACCGATCACGTCTGGGCCCTGGCGCGCATCCTGGTTGACGGCCCGCATGACGTGGACGCCGCCAAGGCGGTGCAGCACGGCCTGTCCATGCAGGGGCCGGCGGTGGACTTTCCCGGCCCCTTCGCTCATCGCGGCGCGCCGTGGCCTGAATACTTCGAGACCGCCGCCCGGTTGATGAAGCTGAACCCGCCGCAGGTCAGCGACCGCGCCATGCTGGCCAGGATGGCGCCACTGGGCCTGGACGCCTTCAACCCCGCCCGCTTCACCGCCGAGCAGGCCGAGGCCATCGAGGCGGGTCTGGCCGAGGGGCGCAAGGCGTCCCGAAGCAGCGGCCTGGGCGGCGACCAGTTCATCGACGGCTGGTCCTACCCTTCAGCGCGGCTGGGGGATTTCGGACAGGATTACGTCCTGCGGGCCGCGATCGCCCTGGCGGGGCTGGCCGCCCTGCCGCCGGTGGAGGCGCTTTACATGCGCGCTGAGGGCCACCTGCCGCGCGCGCTGCTGGACGGAAACCGCGCCTGGCGCCTGCATTTCCCGGCCGACCGCATGCTGCCGGTCAACTCCTTCTGGTCGCTCAGCCTCTACGAGGCGACCGACGACGGGCAGTACTTCTTCACCGAGAACCCGCTGAACCGCTTCGCCATCGGTGACCGGACTGAGGGCCTTCAGCACAACGCCGATGGCTCCCTCGACATCTGGATCGGTCACGCCGATCCGGGCGAAGAGCGTCGCGCGAACTGGCTGCCGGCGCCTGCCGGCCCATTCGCCCTGTTCATGCGGGCCTATCTGCCCAAGCCTGAACTCTTGGACGGCGCCTATCGTCTGCCGCCGATCACTGAAGCCTGAAGCCTTAAGTCTCAAACCCCGGGGGAGGGGACCATGAACCGACGCGAACTCATGGCCGTGCTGGCCGCCATCGCCGCGACGCCCGCGGCCCGCGCCTTTGCGGCCCAAGGCGACCTGACCGCCGCCGCCCGCGAGGCCTGGCTCTACGCCCTGCCGCTGATCGAAATGGCCCAGGCCCGCCAGCGCATGCTGACCGCCACCGGCGTCGACGCCCAGAAAGCCGGGCTGAACAGCTTCGGACACTCGCGCAAGCTGGTGGTCCCGGCCAACCGCTGGATCACCACGCCCAACAACGACACGCTCTATTCCAGCGCCTGGCTCGACCTGACCAAGGGGCCGGTGACCCTGACCATCCCGCCGACCAGCGACCGCTACATCTCGGTGGCGGTGATGGACATGTACACCAATAATAACGCCGTGCTGGGCACGCGGACCCTCGGCGGCCAGGGCGGGACCTTCACCCTGGTGGGGCCGGGCCAGTCCGGGTCCGGCGCCGACGTGGTGCGGGTCGAGACGCCCCACGCCTGGATGCTGGTCCGCACCCTGGTGGACGGCGAGGCGGACCTGCCGGCGGCCCACGCGGTCCAGGACGGGCTGAAGCTTAAAGGACCCAAGGGCGTCGCGCCCGGCGCCTACGCCAACCGCCAATCCCCCTGGGACGCCTATTTCTCCAGCGTCGCCGAGCTGCTGGCGTCTGACCCGCCGCGGCCGGAAGACCTGGCCCTTTTCCGCAAGTGCGCGGGTCTGGGCCTCGACCCCAAGGGCGCCTTCGATCCCAAGCGGTTCGACGCGGCCGCCATCGCCCAGATCCAGGCTGGGGTCGCCCAGGCCTCCATGGGCCTGATCGGCTTCACCAAGCGCATGGTCTTCACCCAGGGCTGGAGCTATCCGCGCTCGAACCTCGGCGACTATGGCCAGGACTACGGCTTCCGGGCGCTGGTCGCCCTGGCCGGCCTGGCGGCCTTGCCGGTGACCGAGGCCATGTACCTGCGCGCCCAGGGCGACGACGGGGCGGTCTTCTCCGGCGACGGGCTCTATCACTTGGCGGTGCCGGCCAAGCTGCCGCTGGACGGCTTCTGGTCGCTGACCATGTACGAGGCCACAGCCGACGGGCAGTTCTTCCTGACCGAGAACCCGATCAACCGCTACGCCATTGGCGACCGCACGCCCGGCCTGAAGCGCAACGCTGACGGCTCCCTGGACGTCTGGATCGGCCGCAGCGACCCGGGCGGCGATCGCACCGCCAACTGGCTGCCGGCGCCCGCCAAGGGCCCCTTCGCCATGACCCTGCGCGCCTACCTGCCCCGCCAGGAATTCCTGGACGGCCGCTTCCGCATGCCGGCGGTTCAGAAGGTCTAGGATTCGGATTGTGCAGGGATTTCGTTGACAGGGGCGGGGTGGGACGCCATACACCGCCCCTTCGCGCCGCCGGACCATCGGGCGGCCGCGAACCTATGACGGGATGATGTGTCGCCGCCGTTGAGATCGCGCCCCCACTATCGGAGGCGCCGGCCCACGTCGAATAGAAGAGAGTTCTCATGTCGAAGCGTCACTCGGCGAAGTACAAAATCGACCGCCGTATGGGCGAAAACATCTGGGGTCGCCCGAAGTCCCCGATCAACCAGCGCGCCTACGGCCCCGGCCAGCATGGCCAGCGCCGCAAGTCCAAGGTCTCCGACTTCGGCCTGCAGCTGCGCGCCAAGCAAAAGCTGAAGGGCTACTACGGCAACCTGACCGAAAAGCAGTTCGCGCGCACCTACGCCGAAGCCGCGCGCCGGAAGGGTAACACTGCCGAATCGCTGATCGCCCTGCTGGAAGCCCGTCTGGACGCCGTCGTCTATCGCGCCAAGTTTGTCCCGACCGTGTTCGCCGCCCGTCAGTTCGTGAACCACGGCCACGTGCTGGTGAACGGCAAGCGCGTCAATATCGCCTCCTACCGGGTGAAGGTCGGCGACGTGGTCTCGGTGCGCGAGCGCTCCAAGAACATGGCCCTGGTGCTGGAAGCCCTGCAGTCGTCCGAGCGCGACTGGCCGGATTACGTCGAGGTCGACGCCAAGGCGATGACCGCCAAGTTCATCCGCGCCCCGGAACTGGCCGAAGTGCCGTACCCGGTGAAGATGGAACCGAACCTGGTCGTCGAATTCTACGCCTCCTAAGGCGTTCTCGACATACCGATACAGAGAAGGCCCCGGAGAGATCCGGGGCCTTTTTCTTTGCAGCGGCAAGGTCAGCCGCGTCCCCGTTGCAACGGGGAGAACATCTCGAGAAGATCAACCGCTGAGCGAGCTTGACAGTCCTGTTACGGTGACTGTTACCTCCCCGACATAAATGGGTCACGCGTCCTGAATCGCTGGGACAAGACCCTGCGCATTGGGGAGCACGATGAGACATTTGATGATGAGCGCGGCGACGCTGGCGCTCGTGACGGGGGCCTTTGGGCTCCCGGCGGGCGCGGCCTACGCCCAGAGCGGCACGGTCGAGGAGGTGGTGGTCACCGGCTCGCGCATCCGCACCAGCCCGCTGGACCAGGTCCAGCCGGTGATCCAGATCGGCCAGGACGAGGTGCTGAAGACCGGCCTGTCCTCCACCGCCGACATCCTGCAGCGCCTGCCCGTCGCGGCCGGCGGCCTGAACTCGAAGTTCAACAACTCCGGCAACTTCGGCAACCCGCCGGACGGTGGCGGCGTCGGCGCCGGCGCGGCGGAAATCGACCTGCGCTATCTGGGCTCGCGCCGGGTGCTGGTCATGGTGGACGGCCTGCGCTGGGTGCCGGGGGCCTCGGCCTCTGGCGTGCCGGGCTCGGTCGACCTGAACACCATCCCCTCGGCCTCCATCGCCCGGATGGAAGTGCTGCAGGAAGGCGCCTCGCCGATCTACGGCTCCGACGCCATCGCGGGCGTCGTCAACATCATCACCAAGAAGAGCCAGGACGGCTTCCAGGCCTCGGCCCAGGTCGGCCAGTACGGCGAGGGCGACGGCTTCTCCAAGGAGGTGAACCTCTCCTGGGGCGCCAGCCAGGACAAGACCAGCATCGTGGTCGGCGGCGGCTACATCAAGCAGGACGCCGTGTCGTCCGGCGACCGCTCGATCTCACAGTTCCCGACCCCCGGCGCGACCTCGTGCCTGGGCGGCGGCTGTTCCTCCGGCACCTTGCTTGGCCGGTTCATCATCCATGATCCGAACACCAACCAGGACCTGGACCTGACCCTGAAGCAAGCTTTGGCGGTCGGCGCCCGGCCGACCTACACCCCGGCCAGCCCGACGGGCGCGGGCAGCAGCTTCAAGAACTTCGCGACCCTCGATCGCTTCAACTTCCAGCCCTACAACTACATCGTCAGCCCGTCGGAACGGACCAGCCTGTACGGCTCGGTGACGCATGACTTCACCGACACCCTGAAGCTGCGGGTCAAGGCGAGCTATGTGAACCGCCGCTCGGCCAACCAGGCCGCGCCCCTGCCGCTGTTCGTCGGCCCCGACGCCGGCAACGGCAACCTGCTCGACCAGGTCGCGGTGGACGCCACCAACCCCTACAACCCGTTCGGCTTCACCCTGCAGCCCGGCACCTACGCCTTCATCGGCCGCCGCCTGATCGAGAACGGCCCGCGCCACTACGCCCAGGACGTCAACACCTTTAACCTGACCGCCACCCTGGACGGCCAGTTCGAGGTCGCCGGCAAGACCTTCTTCTGGGACGCCAACGCGGTCTGGTCGCGCAACCACGCCGAACAGACCTTCACCGGCAACGTCAACGCCCAGCGCGTGCAGCAGGCCCTCGGCCCGGCCGCCCTGTGCACCGGCTCGTGCGTGCCGCTGAACATCTTCGGCGGCCAGGGCACGATCACCCAGGCCATGCTGGGCTACATCGCCTTCACCCAGCAGGACGTCTCCGAACAGGAACTGCGCGACTACACGATCAACGTCACCGGGGACCTGTTCGACCTGCCGGCCGGTCCGGTGGGCGTCGCCGCCGGCTACGAGCACCGCGAGAACGAGGGCTTCTTCCAGCCCGACGCCATCGTCGCCGCCGGCCTGTCCTCGGACATCCCGGCCCAGCCGGCCCGCGGCTCGATCAAGGTCGACGAACTCTACACCGAGGTCTCCGTGCCCCTGGTGCGGGACGTGCCGCTGTTCCATCGCCTGGACGCCTCGGTCGCCGGCCGCTGGTTCGACTATTCCACCTCGGGTCGGGACTCGACCTACAAGGCCGGCCTCGCCTGGCGGCCCACCGGGGACATCCTGTTCCGCGCGTCGTGGGGCGAGGGCTTCCGGGCCCCGACCATCGGCGAACTGTTCGGGACGGCCTCGCGCTTCGACCAGGAGGTCAACGACCCCTGCTCGAACCTGGCCACCAAGTCGGCCGCTATCCGGGCCAACTGCATCGCCCGCGGCGTACCGGCTTCGGGCAGCTATTCGCAGCTGAACCCGCAGGTCTCGGTGATCACGAGCGGCAACCGCGCCCTGCAGCCGGAAACCAGTGAGAGCTGGACCTATGGCTTCGTCTGGGAGCCCAGCGCGCTGAAGAACACCAGCTGGTCCAACGGCGCCTCCATGGAGATCGTCTACGCCGACATCACCCTGGACAACGCCATCCAGGCCCAGAACGGCCAGACCCTGCTGGACCGCTGCGCGCAGACCGGCGACGCCCTGTCCTGCGCCACTATCACCCGCACCGCCTCGGGCGCCATCGCCGGCATCTCCAACCCGCTGATCAACATCGGCGGCGTGAAGACCCGGGCCGTGGACCTGAACCTGAACTGGCGCTCGCCGGAGACCTCGGTCGGGACCTTTGCGGTGCGCTCGAACTCCAGCTTCCTGCTCGAGTACAGCGAGAAGGTGCCGACCTCGACCGGCCTGGCCGAAATCAAGCGTCAAGGCACTGAGCGCGGCAGCCCGGACCAGGCCTATCCGAAGACCAAGTCCACCCTGGCGATGGACTGGGACAAGGGCGTCTGGGGCGCGACGGCGTCCGCCCGTTACCTGTCGAGCGTCAAGGAAGTGAACGCCGGGGACAACAAGCTGGCGGCGCGCACCTATTTCGACGCCCAGCTCCGCTACGCCCCGGACTATCTGGAGGGCTTCTCCTTCGCCCTCGGGGTCAACAACCTGTTCGACAAGGACCCGCCCGGCTGCATCAGCTGCGGCCTGAACAACTACGACCCGAACGCCTATGACGCGCCGGGCCGCTATTTCTACTTCCGCCTCAGCTACAAGCAGTAGGCGTAAGCGCTTGGGAGAGCAGGGGGCCCCGGAGAGATCCGGGGCCCTTTTCCTATGTGCGCCGCTGGTCGGCCAGCCGCGCATGCCAGCGGCCGGGGTCAACGCCGCGGATCAGCAGCCACAGGCACAAGGTGCTTTCGGCGACGAAGGGCACGATCAGGATCGCAGGCGTGATGACCTCCGCCACTGGGCGGAAGAACATCACCGCCACGCAGGCGACCAGGTAGGCGACGCCGGCCAGCTGCATCATCCGGCCGATCAGGGCCGGCAGGAAGCCGGAACGGGCGATCAGTTCGCCCAGCACCAGGCAGGCGATCCCGAAGAAGATCAGCGCCAGATGAAAGGCGGTGTGATGGACCGCGAAGGCCGTGGCCGCGATAGTCTCGGCCCCGCCGGGCGCCAGGGACGCGATGAGCCCTCTGCCTTCGGCGGCGAGGCCCACCACATAGAGGAAGACCTTGCTCACCGACTCCACGGCGATGGAGACGATGTTGACCAGCAGGAAGAGCAGGGCGCCCTGTCGGCTGACCGGGCGGATCAGCAGGTACTCGATCCACAGCTGCAGGGTCGCGACCACGGCCAGGATCACGGCGGCGGCGCTGCCCAAGGCCCAGAGGTCTGACCGGGCGGCGATATTGCGCAGGGTCTGTGCGGCGTCGCCCGGGGCGATCAGCGCTTCCTGGACGAACATCTGGGAGAACAGGCCCGTGACGATGACCACCAGATAGAGCAGGCCCGCGGCGCGGGCATAGGCGCGGGGCGCCTGGTGGAGGGCGGGGAGGGCCATGGTCAGCCGACGTCCTTCAAGAGCTTTTCGATGGCGGCCAGACGATCGCGGGCGTCGGCGAGGTCGGACTGGATCTGGGCGAGGGCGGCGGCGGTGGCTTCGGCCTCCGCGCGCCTGGCCTGGCTCTGCAGGACGCTGGCCCGGTAGCGCATGCCGAAGATGATCAGCACGGTCCCGAGGACCATGGACAGGGTGGTGAAGAAGGCGGGAGCGGACATGGGTTCCTCAGGACTCCGGCTTGGACGTGAGACTGGCGGCGGCGGCCGCGATAGCCCCAGGCGTGAGGTCGATGGCGAAATCGGAAACGGCGAAGAAGTTCAGCGCCTTGCCGTCCGGCGAGAGTTCGAGCTGGCTGGTGACCAGGCCGGCCTCCTCCAGCTTGGCCAGGTGCAGGTGCAGGAGGGGGCGGCTGATGCCGATCTCGCGCGCCAGCTGGCTGACATAGTTGCGGCCCGACTGGTTGAGGGCGGCGATGATCCGCAGGCGATGCGGATTGGCCAGGGCGGCCAACATCGCCAACAGCTCATCGCCGGAAGGAGGCTGGGAAGTCTCTTTCATATGTCAGAAATAACTTACATATGAAAACAGAGTCAAGCATGGCGCCGCTTGCCAGACCCGCCGTGGGCGGGGACAGTGCGCAGCATGAACCGACGTCTCCTGATCCTGGCCGGCCTGGGCCTTCTGGCCGGGTGCGCCACGGCGCCTCCGCCGCCCATCATCGCGCCGGCCGGCTCCGACCTGAGCGAGCTTGAGCCGCTCTTTGCCGTGGATGCGGGACGCCAGGCCCTGACCATCAAGGTCTCGTCCAACGGCTGCACCAAGAAGGAGGACTTCGCCTTCTTCGTCGAAAAGAAGGGGGAGGGGACGACCCTGGCCTTCGGGCGCAAGCGGTTGGACCCGTGCCGATCCTTCGCCATGGGCCGGGCGGAGCTCACCTTCACCTATGAGGAGCTGGGCGTGGCGGCGCGGACGCCGCTGTTCCTGCTCAATCCCGTGGTCGCCTGGACCGGGCCCGGTAGCTAGAGGAAGCGGGCGACCATGTCCGGCGGCACGCGGCGCGGCCGGCCGGAGCCCTGCTCGATCAGGCACCAGGTGGTGATCGCCTGGGCGCACATGGCGCCGTCGGGGCCATCGATGCGGACATAGCGGTCGTAGCGGGGGCCTTCGGTGGTCTCGCTCAGCCAGGTGCGGGCCTGGGCGGTTTCGCCGGGCATCAGGGCGCGGCGATAGTCCACCTCATGACGCAGGCAGATCCAGGCCCACTTGGCCTGGTCATCGGCCGGCTGGACGGCTTCCCAATGCGCGATGGCGATCTGCTGGACCCAGTCCAGATAGACCACGTTGTTCACGTGGCCATTGGCGTCGATGTGCTCAGGCAGGGCCGTGAAGGCGCGCGTGAACACCTGGCGGCCCTCAGGCGGCTCCAGCAGCTTGGTCATGCGTACGAGCGCGGATCAGGCCGCGAGCACGCCCTGTTCGATCAGCAGCGGCTTCAGTTCGCCGTTCTGGAACATCTCGCGGACGATATCGGCGCCGCCGATGAACTCGCCCTTCACATAGAGCTGGGGAATGGTCGGCCAGTCGGTGAAGGACTTGATGCCGTCGCGCAGGCCATCGTCCTGCAGGACGTCGACGCCGACGAAGTCCACGCCCAGGTGATCCAGGATCTGCACCACCAGGCCGGAGAAGCCACAGCGCGGCTGTTCCGGCACGCCCTTCATGAACAGGACGACGGGGTTCTCGGCCACGGTCTTGCCGATGAAGTCGTGGACGGGGTTGGCGAGGTCGGACATCGGTCTGAAGCTTTCGACGAAAGAATTGCCCAAGAGCTAGGGAGGCCTGGCCCCTGGGTCAAGCACCTGCGCGGTCCTGGCGCCTGCGCGGCTCAGGCCCGACGGCGGCCTTCCTGCTCGGAGCCGAAGCGGGCCATCTCGATCTGGGCGGCGACGCCGGTGGGCAGGTCACGGTCCGGCACGGCGGCCAGCCGGTCGATCGTCTCGGCGCGGAAGGCCTCGAGCTGGATTGAGGCGAAGGCCGGTTCGGTCAGGGCGTAGGCGATGCACACCTCTTCCGGGGTCCAGCCGGGGGTCTCATGCAGGAAGGCGTAGGTGCCTGCGCCCGCCAGGGGCTCGATCCGGCGGCCCAGCAGGGAGGTCTTGGCCGGCGTCGGACCCCGGTTGCGCAGCACGGAGGGGAAGGGATCGCTGGCGACGATCACCATGTCCTTGGCCGAGGCCTCGCGGATGCGGCGGCGCGCCTGCCAGTCCGAGGTCAGGTTGAACGGCGTGATCAGCACGTCGAAGCCGGCCGATGAGATACAGGTGTCGATGGCCGGACCGTCGCCCGACACGCCCAACTGCAGGGCAAGGCCGCCGGCCCGCAGATCGTCCAGATAGGTCCGCGCGCTGGGCTCCAGGTGGGCGAAGGCGTGCTCGTCCATGACCAACAGGTCGAAGTAACCGGCGCCGGTCTTCTGCAGACCGTTGCGCACGCTGGCGGAGATGGCGTCGGCTGTGACCGGCTTGTGGCCGTCGCCGCGAATGCGCCAGGCCAGGAAGATCAGGCGGCGCTCCACCGCGCGCAGGGCCTCGCCCACGCCCATCGACATGATGTCGGAGCCCGCCGAGAGTTCGAAGGCGTTGACGCCGCTTTCCATGGCCGAGAAGGCCAGGGCTCGCCACGCCTGGGGCGTCGCCATGTTGGGCGCTTCCCGCAGCAGCAGGCTGACGGCCGAGACCGCCTTTCCTGTCGCGCCGAAGGGACGATAGCGCATCGCCGTCGCTCCTAGGCCGGGGCCTGGGTCTCAAGGGCGAGGGCGTGCAGTTCCCCGCCCACCTTGCCCTTCAGGGCCGCATAGACCAGTTGGTGTTGCTTCACGCGCGACAGCCCCGCAAAGGCCTTCGAGACGATCCGGGCGCGATAGTGGTCGCCGTCGCCGGCCAGATCGTCGATCTGGATGTCGGCGTCGGGAAATGCGGCCTTCAATTCGGCTTCGAGATCGGCGATGGGCATGGGCATGAGTAAGGGCTCCGCTCAGGGACAACTTTGTGCGCTAGAAAGCTTAACAACCGCCATATCGGAGTGACGGGACATGTTTCGTAACGCCGTGATCCTGATGGCGGCGCTCTGGCTCGGGGCCTGCTCCACGGTCGGGTCGGATACGCCCCTGTTCGCGGCCGCGGACACTGTCGGCGCGCCGGTGTTGCGGCCGGGCCTTTGGGCCGCCCCCAGCCGGGGCTGCCGCTTCAGCTCCAAAGCCGACGCCGCCAAGTGGCCGGACTGCGCCAACGGCGTGGTGGTCGGGGCCAGTCGCCTGGTCGGCGGTCGCCGGGACGCGAGCGGCGCCTTCACTGAGGTCCTGCCGTTCAGCCTCGCCGCCGGGGACCCTCCGGTGATGCAGATCGAAACGCCGCCGGGACATGACCTGCGGGGACCAAGGTTCGTCTATGTGGGGGTGCGCCCCCTGGCTTCCGACGAGGTGGGCGAGATCGTCAAGGCGCGGATCTGGCTGGCCCTGTGCGCCCCGCCCGTCGTCGCCGGGGCGCCTGCGCCGCGCCCGCCCAAGCTGCCGGCAGGGGTCATCCCCAGCAAGGACAAGAGCTATTGCATCACCCGCAACAAGCTGGCCCTGCGCAGCATGGTGCGCACCAGCGAAGGCTGGGCCTTTCAGGGAACCCAGGACGACTACGGGCTGGTGGCCTTCTGGGTTCGCGACGAGCCGCGCTGAGGCGGCCCGCCGCGCGCCGCTTCAGTCGATGATGGCCGAATAGACCAGGCTCTTCAGCTGGCCGCGGAAGTTGAAGGTCCCCGACGGCATCAGCTGGGTCATGAACACCAGGAACAGGTCCTCCTTGGGATCGACCCAGAAGATGGTCGAGGCCGCGCCGCCCCAATAGTAGTCGCCAGTTCCGAGCGACCCGGTCGCCACCTGGCTCATGGTCGAGGCGAAGCCCAGGCCGAAGCCCACGCCTTCGTTGGCGGTTTCCGAGAACGAGCCCAGGGCCATCTGGGTCAGGTCCTTGCCCCCCGCCAGGTGGTTCATGTGCATGATCTCAAGGGTGCGCGGCCCCAGGATCCGGTGGCCGTCCAGTTCCCCGCCCCGGCGCAGCATCTCGCAGAACCGGCCATAGTCGGCGATGGTCCCGGTCAGGCCGCCGCCCCCGGACTTGAAGCCGGGCTCCTTGGTGAACTGGCTGGTGGCCGGATCGTCGATGAGCTTCAGCTTCTTGTCCGGTCCGCGCTGATAGTTGGCGCAGAAGCGGTCGAGCTTGTCCGGGGCGACCTGGAAGGCCGTGTCGACCATGCCGAGCGGCTGGAAGATCTCTTCTTCGAAGAACTGGGCCAGGGGCTTGCCGGAGATGATCTCGACCAGGGCGCCGCACACGTCGGTGGCGAGCGAGTACATCCACTGTTCGCCGGGATGATAGCGCAGCGGCACCTGGGACAGCTTGTCCATGAACTCCATCATGGTGTCGGTGCTGCCGGCGCTGCGGATCTTCAGGCCGCGATAAATCAGGTCGATGGGGTGCTGGACGCCGACGCCCGGCAGGCCGCCGCCATAGGTCAGACCGGCGGTGTGGCAGAGCACGTCGCGGAAGGTGACCGGCCGGCGCGGGGCCTCGGTGACCATGGCCTCGCCTTCGCCGGAGACCCAGACGCGGTGGTTCTTCCAGGAGGGCACATAGCGGCTGACCGGATCGTTGAGCTGGAAGTAGCCGCGCTCGAACAGCATCATCAGCGCGACCGAGGTGATCGGCTTGGTCATCGAATAGATGCGGAAGATGGCGTCGTCGCGCATGGCCTTGCCGCGCTCGACATCCATGCTGCCGAAGGACTTCAGATAGGCCTGATGGCCGCGGCGCGAGACCAGCACCTGGCAGCCGGCGATCTTCTGCGGGCCGATATAGTTGCGCTGCAGATGGTCATCGATGCGCTCGAGCCGCGCGGCGTCGAGGCCCGTCCATTGGGATTGGGCGTCCATGAAAAAATCCTCCCGAAAATAGCGGTCGTTGAAATTGGCGGGCATCATGCGCGCCGAATACGGCCCAAGCCAAGCAAAACCATGCCGTAGGGAGAGCGCCCTTGCCGACGTCCGAGCCCGAGGAAATCCTCGATCCCGACCTGCCGATCTGCGACCCGCACCATCACCTCTGGGACTTTCCGAACGCGCGCTATCTGCTGGACGAACTGTTGGCCGACACAGGCTCCGGCCATCGGATCGAGAGCACGGTCTTCGTCGAGTGCACGGCGTTCTACCGAGCCGGCGTTCCCCCGCAGCAAGCCTTCGTGGGCGAGACCGAGTTCGTGAACGGCGTGGCGGCGATGAGCGCCTCGGGCCGCTATGGCGAGACCCGGGCCTGCGCCGGCATTGTCGGTCGCGCCGACCTGGCGGGGGCGGATGTGGACGCCGCCCTGGCCGCCCATGTGCGGGCCGGCAATGGCCGCTTCCGGGGCATCCGCCACGCCGGCGCCTGGGACGCCAGCCCCGACATCCGCGAGGCCCACACCCATCCGCCGCAGGGGCTCTACGCCAGCCCGGCCTTTCGCGCCGGGTTCGCCAGGCTGAAGGACCATGGCCTGTCCTTTGACGCCTGGCAGTTCCACCCCCAGCTGTCCGAGGTGACGGACCTGGCCCGCGCCTTCCCCGAGATCACGATCATCCTCGACCATGTGGGCGGCCCCCTGGGCATCGGCCCCTATGCCGGGCGGCTCGACGAGGTGTTCGCCACCTGGAAACGCGACATCCAGGACCTGGCCCGCGAGCCCAATGTGGTGGTCAAGCTGGGCGGTCTGGGGATGGCCACCTGCGGCTTCGGCTTCCATCACCGCGAGGTGCTGCCGAGCTCGGCGGAGCTGGCCGACGCCTGGCGGCCCTGGATCGAGACCTGTATCGAGGCCTTTGGCCCCACGCGCGGGATGTTCGAATCCAACTATCCGGTTGATGGGGTCTCGTGCAGCTATGCGACCCTGTGGAACGCGTTGAAGCGCATCGCCGCCGGGGCCTCGGCGGACGAGAAACGCCTGCTGTTCCGCGACACCGCCCGCCGTATCTACCGCCTCGACGAGGAGAGCCGCCCATGAAACCGCTTCTGATCCAGCTCGGCGAGACCGTCGGCCTATCCCTGAAGCGCCGGGGTGAGACCGTGGCCGTGGCCGAGAGCTCCTCGGGCGGCCTGATCTCGGCGGCCCTGCTCGGCATGGGCGGGGCCTCGGCCTACTATCTGGGCGGCGGGGTGATCTACACCGCCAAGGCCAGGTTCAGCCTGCTGGAGCTGCCGCGTGAGGCGGTCGCCGGCATGCGCTCGGCCAGCGAGCCCTACGCCCTGTTGTTGGCGCGAACCGTGCGCGAGCGCTTCGGAGCGACCTGGGGGATTTCAGAAACCGGCGCGGCCGGCCCGACCGGCAACCCTTACGGCGACGCCGCCGGCCATACCTGCATCGCCATCTCCGGTCCCCTGGAGTTCGCGACGACTCTCGAGACCGGCGAAAGCGACCGTCTGGCCAATATGGACGCCTTCGCCGCCGCCGCCCTGGAGTTGCTGCGCAAGGCGACCGACGCCTAGTCCTTCTTCGCCCCGCTGAGGTCCGGCACGTAGAGGCCGGTGGCGAACTTGGCCAGGAAGCCTTCGGGACGGAGACGCGCGCCAAACTCCGCGCAGGGGTCCGGCTCGCCGATCTTGCGCGACTTGTGGTCCTTGGCCGTCATGGTCCGGGCCGCGGCGTCGGCGAAGGGCTCGGCGAACTGCAGGGCGTCGCCGATGCGCGACAGGGAGGGATCGTCCGTGCCCACCGGCTTAGCGGTTCGCCGCCAGCTGATCGCGGCGATCTGCTCGCCGGCCGGCGCCAGCATCTCGGCCTCCACGGCCAGGGCTCCGGTGGTCCCCGGCGCCCGCACGCCCAGGGGGCCGGGGATGAAGAAGCTGGCCGCCGCCGAGGCCGCCGAGGCGAAGCGTCCCGTGGGCTCGACCCCGGCGATGGCGGCGCGGACCTTGTGGGCCTCGGCCGCCCCCTGCGGCGCAAGCTCGTAGCGCTTGCTGAGTTCGAAACAGAGTTGGGCGTCGACCTCGCGGGCCAGGGCCTTGCGTTCCGCCTCGGTCATCCAGTCTAGGGTCGCGCCCGTCGCATAGACGGTCGGCGCGACGGCCACCTTGCGCACCTGGGCCAGGGCCGGGGCGTCCTGGCGCTCCCGGATGCTGGCGCGCACCGTGTCCGTGCGGGCGGCCATCTGGTCATAGCGGGTCAGGAAGCCGCTGTTGGGCGCCGGCGCGCTGGCGCAGGCGGCCAGGGGGGCGATCAGCAGGTGGGCGAAGGCGGCGCGCATTACGATATCCGGAGCTTGGGGAGCGTTAGTCCATATACGCCCAGGCGTAGCGGCGGATGCGGAGCTCGCGTCGGATTGTTCGCCCTGGGCTGGCGAAATAGCCGTAGGCATTGTGCCGTCACTGGCTAAACTGAAAGCTGTGATTTTGCGTCGGGTCGCCTGATGGCGCTCCGATGGGGGGCCATTGTTCGTGACCACGACGCGGTCTCGCTAGAGCTTTTCGGGGGGAGATGCATGGACTTTGGGATCAAGCCCGGGCTGTCGCGCATCCTCAGCCTCGCTGTCGGCCTGCTGTTGTTCTGGAGCCCCGTCGCGGCGGCCCCCGTCTATCCGGCCCTGACCGGCCGGGTGATTGACGGCGCCGGCGTTCTTCCCACCAGCGTCGAAGATGCTCTGGCGGCCCAGTCCCAAGCCCTTGAAGGTCGCACGACGGATCAGTTCGTCATCATCACAGTGCCTTCGCTTCAGGGCGTCTCCATCGAAGAGTACAGCCTGGGCCTGGGCAAAAGCTGGCGGCTGGGCCAGATCGGCAAGAACAACGGCGTGCTGCTGGTCATCGCTCCCAATGAGCGGAAGGTCCGGATCGAGCCCGGCTCCGGCCTGGAGACGGTACTGGATCACACGACCTCCCAGGCCATTATCCAGGATGCGATCCTGCCCCAGTTCCGCAAGGGCCAGCTGGCGAAGGGCGTGAGCGATGGCGCCGAAGCGATCATTGAGCGGCTGGACGCCAATGCGGCGCCGGCCCCCTCGGCGGCTATGGCGCCCCCTCAAACCCTGGCGCCGGCCGCCGTGCCCGTCGCGACGCCGACCCCGGCGTCTGTGAAGAGCGACAATATGAGCTCCCTGTTCGCGCTGGTGGTCATCTGCCTGATCTTCTTTGTGATCTATAAGGTCGTGGTCGGTGTCCTCCGCGTCCTGGTGGGGCTGATCGGTCTCGCCTTCCGTCCGCGAGGGGAGGCGGGCGCAGCCCCAGATCCTTCGGGCGCGACGCCACAGGGGCTTCCCCAGGGCGCTATGCAACAAGGGCTCTCCCCCCAACGCGGCTATGGCTTCTCGCCCCTGCTCAACCTTGCTGGGCCGCTCGGCGCGGGCGCGGCGGGGGCCATGCTGGCGAACTGGTTCTTCAATCGCGACCGTGGCGGCTCGCATCGGGTGTTCAGCAGGACCACCTCCGACGAGGCCCCGTCCTACACCCCCTCCAGCAGCGGGACGGTTTCGGCCGGCGGCGGATCCTTTGGCGGCGGCGGCGGCGGTTTCTCCGGCGGTGGCGGGACATTCGGTGGGGGCGGCGGCGCCTCCGGGAGCTGGTGATCATGTTGAGTTCTGTAGATCACCAGCGCCTCGCCGCCGCGGTCGCTGCGGCCGAGGCCAAGACCTCCGGCGAGATCATGTGCGTCGTGGCCGACGCGGTGTCGGACTATCGCGACGTCCCCATCGGCTGGGCGGCGGCCGCCGCCTTGCTCGTGCCGCCCCTGCTGATGGCCGCCGGATTGCCGCTGGAGAGCGCGGCGGCGATGGCTATGCGCTGGACCGCGGGTTCAGCTCTGATCGGGTGGCTCGCCGCCTATGTCGCGACCCAGGCGGCGGTCTTCGCCCTGGTCCGCTGGGTGGCCGGTCTGCCGTCGGTGCGTCGGGTGCTGACGGGCCGCACGGCGGTGCGCGCCCGGGTTCGTCGCGCGGCGCACGCTCACTTTGTCGGGGCCTTGACCCTGGTGAAGCCTGGCCAGCCGGCTGTGCTGATCTTCGTCTCGGAAAGCGACCGTCAGCTTGAGATCCTGGCCAATCCGATCATCGACGCCGCGGTTCGGCCCGGCGCCTGGGCCACAGTCGCCGACCGCGCCGTGCAAACGGTGCGCGACCAGGGACTCGCCGAGGGCCTCGTCCTGGCCATCGCGCTATGCGGCGCGGAACTTCAGGGCGCGTTTCCCGATGATGGCGCGGTCAACGCCCTGCCGGATCACGTAGCCGAGATCTGATCTCGCCTATTCCATGAAGCCCGGCATCCAGCCCTCGTGGGCGGAACGCAGGGTCGCGAGCGGCAGGCTGAACAGGCCCTCCGCCGCCAGCGCCTCGCCGCCCGCCTGACCCACAACAACGGCGGGGACCCCCGCTTTCTGAGCGGCGAGGAGCACCGACGGGGCGTCGTCCACGGCGATCAGGTAACGGGCCTGGTCCTCGCCGAACAGGGCGGCGTGGGGAGCGAGCGACCCATCGAGCTTCAGGGTCAGGCCGGTGTTCGAGGCCAGCGCCACATCGGCGGCGGCGGCGATGAGGCCGCCGTCCGAAAGATCATGCACGACAAGGGCTTGGCCCGAATCAATGAGAGATCGCACGAAGTCGCCATTGCGCTTCTCGACCGCCAGGTCCACCGGCGGCGGGGCGCCGTCCTCGCGGCCCATCAGCTCGCGCAGATAGATGGACGCGCCCATGTCGCCGCGGGTCTCGCCCACCAGCACCAGGGCCTGACCGGCCTTCAGCCCGCTGAAGTCAGCGCGCTTGGCGTAGTCGGCGATCAGGCCAACGGCGCCGACGGTCGGGGTCGGCGGAATGGCCGCGCCGTTGGTCTCATTGTAGAGGCTGACATTGCCGCTCACGACGGGGAAGTCGAGCTCGCGGCAGGCCTCGGCCATGCCCTCGATCGCCTTGACGATCTGGCCCATGATCTCGGGGCGCTCGGGATTGCCGAAGTTCAGGTTGTCGGTGATGGCGATAGGCGTCGCGCCCACGGCGGTCAGGTTGCGCCAGGCCTCGGCCACGGCCTGCTTGCCGCCTTCGTAGGGGTTGTTCTGGACATAGCGCGGGGTGCAGTCGGAGGTGACGGCCAGCGCCTTGCGCGTGCCGTGCACCCGGACCACGCCGGCGTCAGCGCCGGTGGCGGAGTCCTCAAGCGTGTCGGCCATGACGTGGCGGTCGTACTGCTCCCACAGCCAGCGCTTGGAAGCCATGTCCGGGCAGCTCATCAGCTTCAGCACCGCTTCGGCGTAGTCGGCCGGGGCGGCGACCTCGGCGGCGCCCAGGCGCGGCTGGGCCGCGGTCGGGACCCAGGGGCGGTCATAGAGCGGGGCGTCGTCGAACAGCGGGGCGAGCGGCACGTCGCAGACGGTCTCGCCCTTGTGCTTCAGAACCAGATGGCCGGTCTCGGTGGTCTTGCCGATGACGGCGGCGTCCAGGCCCCACTTCTCGAAGATGCGGTGGCCGTCGGCCTCGCGGCCCGGCTTCAGGATCGCCAGCATGCGCTCCTGGCTTTCCGACAGCATCATCTCGTAGGCGCTCATGCCCTCTTCGCGCTGGGGCACGGCGTCGAGGTTGAGCTCGATGCCCACGCCGCCCTTGCCGGCCATTTCCACCGACGAGGAGGTGAGGCCCGCGGCGCCCATGTCCTGGATGGCGGCGACGGCGCCCGAGGCCATCAGCTCAAGGGTGGCTTCGATCAGCAGCTTCTCGGCGAAGGGGTCGCCGACCTGGACGGTCGGGCGCTTTTCTTCGGAGGCGTCGTCGAACTCCTGGCTGGCCATGGTCGCGCCATGGATGCCGTCTCGGCCCGTCTTGGAGCCGAAATAGACCACGGGCAGGCCCGGCGCCGGGGCGGCCGAGTAGAAGATCTTGTCCGCGTCGGCCAGGCCCACGCACATGGCGTTGACCAGGATGTTGCCGTCATAGCCGCGGTGGAAGTTGGTCTCGCCAGCCACGGTGGGCACGCCCACGCAGTTGCCGTAGCCGCCGATCCCCGACACCACGCCGGACACCAGGCGCTTGGTCTTGGGATGGCTGGGATCGCCGAACCGCAGGGCGTTCAGCAGGGCCACCGGCCGCGCGCCCATGGTGAAGACATCGCGCATGATGCCGCCCACGCCCGTCGCCGCGCCCTGATAGGGCTCGATGTAGGAGGGGTGGTTGTGCGACTCCATCTTGAAGATGCAGGCCTGGCCATCGCCGATGTCGATGACGCCGGCGTTCTCGCCCGGGCCGCAGATGACCTTGGGCCCAGAGGTCGGGAAGGTGGACAGGTGCTTCTTCGAGGACTTGTAGGAACAGTGCTCGGACCACATCACCGAGAACACGCCGAGCTCCACGAGATTGGGCTCGCGGTTCAGGCGGCGGACGATGAGGTCGAATTCCTCGGGCTTCAGGCCGAACTCGGCGGCCGTTTCGGCCAGGGTCTTTTCAGGCTTGGCGCTCATGGCGGGGCTTCTACCCGGACTCGCGCGCAAGGGCGATAGGGCGCTCGCCGGAAACGGCTTCTATCTGAGGATCAGCATGAACCCGGCGAGCAAAAAGCTGCCGACGCCCGCCGCGACTAGGAGCCAGACGACCAGGTTGACCATGGCGCTGGCCTTAGCGCCCTGGGCGCGGCAGGGCCGCGACCTCGGCTGAGCTCAGGCGGATCATGACGGCGCCGCCGGGCAGCTGCTCAGTGACCAGGCTGTCATAGACCCTTTGCTCGAAGGAGATCGGGGCAGGCGCCGGCGGTTTTGCGGCCCAGGTAGACCAGGTCGCGGTCAGCACCAGCAGGGCCGCGCCCCAGGCGCCGAGGGTCAGACGGTCATCGGACGGGGCCGGGGCGGCGAGCATGCCGATGCGGGTCTCCAGCGGATGGCGGGCGCTGAGCCAGTGGCAGCCGAGCGGCGCTGCGCCGCCATTCAGGCCGGCCTTCAGCAGGGCGCCGGCATAGGTCTTCCGCGCCCCGGACCGCGTCGCCATCACCGTGGCGTCACAGGCCAGCTCCTGGTCCAGCCGCATGACGGCGGCGGCCAGGTGAACCAGCGGATTGAACCAGCAGATCGCCATCAGCGCCGCGGCCGCCGCATTGGCCTTGGGATCGTTGCGCTCGATATGGGCGCGTTCGTGGGCGCGGATCAGCTCGCGCTCGGCTGCGGTGAAGCTGGCCTCGAAGTCCGCCGGGGTCACCAGTCGCGGAGCGATGACCCCGACCACGGCCGGCCCGGCCTGGCCCAGACGGGCGCGCGCCAGAAAGCGCAGCTGGGCCAGCAGGATCAGGGCGACCACCACGCCGGCGCCCACGGCCCAGGCCAGGGCCACGCCCTGCAGGACGTCCGGGGCCAGGTCCGCGGTCAGGACCCGTTCGCCCAGGGGGGCGGCGAGAGCGCTCTGCGAGTTCCGGGGCGGGACCAGGCCAGCGCAGAAGGCCAGGGGCACGAGCGCCCACAGGGCATAGGCGAGCTGGGCGCCGAACAGCCGACGCGCCGGCAGCCGCAGGATCAGCACCGCCAGGATCGCCGTGCTGGCTGCGAGATTGGCCCAGATCAGATTGGCGAGGAGTTCAGCCATCATCGTCTTCGAACTCCGCGATCAGCTTCTTGAGGCGGGCGACTTCGGCGGGCTTCAGGGCCCGTGACTTGGCGAAATGGGCGACCAGAGGGGCGAGTTCGCCGTCGAACAGTCGGTCCAGCAGATTCTGGCTCTCGGCCTGGACATAGTCGGCGCGGGCGATCAGCGGCGCATAGCCGTGGCGGCCATCGAACTTCTGGGATTTCAACGCCTTCTTCTTCAGGAGGCGGTTGATCAGGGTCTTCACCGTGGCGTCGCCCCAGCCATTGGCGGGGCCGACCTCGGCGATGATCTCGTCGGTCGTCAGCGGCTCACGGCGCCACAGCGCCTCCATGATCCGACTTTCGGCCTCGGTGATATGCATTTCTTACACCCGTAATCTCGGCTGGAGATTACGGGTGTGAAACCAACTGTCAAGCTGTCAGAGCGCCGGGACGATCGGCAGTTCGATCGAGCTGGCCGTGGCGCCGCCGGTCCAGATCCGCTGGGTCGCCTTCTTGTAGTCGCCGGGCTTGGCGAAGAAGGGGTTGGAGACGAAGGTCTGTGGATTGCGGTCGTAGAGCGGGAACAGGCTCGACTGCACCTGCACCATGATCCGGTGTCCGGGCAGGAAGACGTGGTTGGCCGGCGGCAGGTCGAACCGGTAGGCCAGGGTCTTGCCCGCCGCGATGGCGGTCGGCTTCTCCAGGCTCTCGCGGTAACGGCCGCGGAAGATGTCGATGCCGACGCCCAGCTGGAAGCCGCCCATCTCCGGATAGGACGGGACCTCGTCCGGATAGACATCGATCAGCTTCACCACCCAGTCGCTGTCCGTGCCGGTTGTCGACGCGAACAGGTTCACGACCGGCGCGCCCGCAATCCGCATCGGCGCAGTCAAGGGCTCAGAGACGAAGGTCAGCACATCGGGACGGCCGTCCACGAACCGCTGGTCGGTCACCAGCCAGCGCTTCCAGGCGTCGCCATCGGCGAACACCACCGGCCGGGGCAGGTAGGGGACGGGCTTGTTCGGATCGGCGACGTACTCTTCAAAGCCGGCCGGGCCGGTCGGCGCGGTGAAGCTCAGCCTGCCGCCGGCCTGGAGGTAGAGCGGCTTGGAGGCGGTCGAGCAGCCCTTGGCGCAGGCGAGCGGATAACGGTCCATCCGGCTCCAGCGGTTCATGCCGGTCTCGTAGATCAGCACCGGCGGGGTGTCGGCCTTGGGCGCGGCCGTCTTCAGCTGGGCGTCCAGGAAGGGCTTCATCACCTGGGTGCGGAACTCGGTGGCGGTGTCGCCGGAGAACTTCAGCGCGCCCAGGCTGGAGCCATCGTAGTTGACGCCCGAATGCCGCCACGGGCCCAGCACGATGGAGAGCTTGTCGTTGGCGGTGTCCTTGGGCTCCATCGCCTCATAGGTGTGGATGGCGCCGTAGATGTCCTCCTGGTCCCACAGGGAGCCGACAATCATGGTCGGGACCTTCAGCGGCGTCTTGGCCAGCAGGAGGTCGAGCGCTTGCTCCTGCCAGAAGCTGTCCCAGGCCGGATGCTCGGAGATCTTCCGCCAGAAGGGCAGCTGATCGAGGCCGTTGGCCTTGGCGTAGTCGCCGGCCGACCCCGCGCGCAGGAAGCCGTCATAGTCATCGTGGACTGTGCGCGGCACGGCGTCGCCGGCGCCCTTCTGCACCGTCTGGCGGTGCATGTAGTCGAAGTTGGTCTGGCGGAACGCGCCGTTGTGGAACCAGTCGTCGCCCTTCCAGCCGTCGACCATCGGGCTCATCGGCACAGCGGCCTTTAAGGCCGGGTGCGGATCCAGCAGGGCCATCAGCACTGTGAAGCCCTCGTAGGACGAGCCGATCATGCCGACCCGGCCATTGGTCTCGGCCACGTTCTTCACCAGCCAGTCGATGGTGTCGTAGGCGTCGGTGGAGTGGTCGATCCCCGTGGCGTTCAGCGGCCCCCGCGGCGGCCGCGTCATGACGTAGTCGCCCTCGGAGCCGTACTTGCCGCGGATATCCTGGAAGACCCGGATGTAGCCGCCGTCCTGGACGAACACCTCATCGCCCTGGGACAGGGTGGCGAGCATGTTGGGGGAGACGTCGCGCTCGGCGCGTTTGCGGGCGTTGTAGGGCGTGCGGGTCAGGATGATCGGGGCGTCCTTCACCCCCTTGGGCAGCACGATGACGGTGTAGAGCTTCACCCCATCGCGCATGGGGATCATCACTTCGCGCTTCTCGTAGTTCGCGTTCGCCTGCACCGGCTTGAAGGCTGCCGGGATGTCCGGGGTCATCGGGGATGTTTGCGCCAGGGCGGGGGCGGCGACGGCCAGGGCGGCCAGAGCGGCGGCGACCTTCAGGGTGCGGGGCAGGGACATGCGACTCCTCGAACAGCAGAGGTCAGACCCTAGCCACGGCGCCCCACGGTAACAATTCTTAACGCGCCGTTTACCAAGGCGTCTCTAAAGTGCGCCTAGGCTCAAACCGATGGGGTTTGCGAGTGGCGCTCTCGCCGATCAGAGGGCCAGCGGGCGCACCGTTGGCCACGGCGATCGCCGGGGCGATCAGGTCTCCGGCGAACGAGATCGCGCGCATCCAGGAGATCGAGCGCGCCGGCCCCATCTACGGGCCTCGCCGCGTCCCTGACGCCGACAAGCCCCAGACCCCCGCAACCCCGGCCTCCGCGACCCAGCTCGCGGCCCAGGACGCCGCGGCCCGCCAGGATGGACTGGGGCCGCTGATCGCCGACCTGCGCCAGGCCCTGGGCCGCAAGCCCCTGCCGCCGGCCGCCCGCGCCGCCGCCGCCCAGGTGATGATGCAGCTGGCGCCCATGGGGCCCGAGGTCGAGGCCAGGGACGTCATGAAGGCCTTGTCCAATTCAGGCCTGCTGCTGGAGGCCAAGATCGCCGCCGAGCCCCAGGCCTCGCCCATCGGGGTGGACCTGAAGGCCGCCTTGCTGGTCCTGCGCCAGGCCCTGACCCAGGGGCTGCCGAGGGACTCGGTTCGCACGCCGGGCAAGCCCACCGCGCAGCGGCCGCCGCCGCCCTATCGCGGCGGGCCGACCACGCCCCAGCGTCCGGCGGCCTCCAGCCTTAGCCACGATGCCGAGATCCCGGCGGTGCTGCGCCAGCTGGCCGACGAGACTGACGCCGCCATCGCCCGCACCGAGTTGTTGCAGATCGCCTCGCTGCCGTCGCCGCACGACCTGTCAGAGGCCGGAGAGGTCACGCGCTGGGTGTTCGAGGCGCCGGTGGCGACCCAGCAGGGCGCGGCCATGGTGCAGTTCGAGATCCGCCGCGAAGGCCGCGGGACCGGCCGCGACCGGGAGGAGGGCGCCATCTGGCGGACCCGCTTCTCGCTGGACATTCCGCCGGTTGGGCCGGTAGAGGCCCACCTGACCCTGGCCCACGGCCATCTGGGCGTGGCGCTCTGGGCCCAGTCCGCGGACGGCGCCGAGCGCCTGCGGACACGCGCCGAGAGCCTGAACGCTAGCCTGGCGGCGGCCAGCCTGCCGGCCGATGTGGCCGTCTATCACGGAACCCCCGCCGCGCCGTCGCCGACGGCGGGCAAGCTGGTGGACCAGGTGCTATGACCGACCAGGCCGCCCATCGCCGGGTCGCCGTGGCCCTGAAATACGACGCCCCCGGCGCGCCCAAGGTCGTGGCCTCCGGCGCGGGGCTGACCGGGGACAAGATCATCGCCGTGGCCCAGGCCCACGGCGTGCCGATGACCTACAACCCGCCACTCGCCCAGGCGCTTTCGACCCTGGAGCTGGAGACGGAGATTCCGGAGCGGCTGTACGTGGCCGTGGCCGAGGTGCTGAGCTTCCTGCTTGCCGCGGCCGAGCCAGACTAGGCGCTGGCGAGCGCGCTCTGGAACAGGATGGCGCCGTCGGCGGAGCCCAGTTCCGGCTCGAAGGCGCGGTCCGGGTGGGGCATCAGGCCGAGCACATTGCCCTTGGCGTTGATGATGCCGGCGATGTTGTCGACCGAGCCGTTGGGGTTTTCCAGATAGCGGAACACCACCTGGCCCTCGCCCTCGATGCGGGCCAGGGTTTCGGGCTCGGCGAAGAAGTTTCCCTCGCCATTGCCGACCGTCATGGTCACCTCGCGGCGGCCGCCATAGCCGGCGGTGAAGCGGGTCTGGGCGTTGGTGACTTCCAGCGCGACCGGCTTGCAGACGTACTTGAGCTTCTCGTTGCGGAGCAGGGCGCCGGGCAGGAGGCCCGTCTCGCACAGCACCTGGAAGCCGTTGCAGATCCCGACGGTGGCGACGCCGCGCTCGGCCGCGGTCTTCACTTCCGCCATCACCGGCGAGAGCGCCGCCATGGCGCCGCAGCGCAGGTAGTCGCCGTAGGAGAAGCCGCCGGGCAGCACGATCAGGTCGAGGCCGGAGGGCAGGGCCGTTTCGGCGTGCCAGACCATCTCCACCTTGGCGCCCGTGGAGCGCTCGATGGCGACCTGGCAGTCGCGGTCGCAGTTGGAGCCCGGGAAGACGATGACGGCGGCTTTCATGGGGCGGCTCCTTAATTGGCGTCGGCGGAAAAGGCCAGATCGGGGGCGGGGAAACGGCTGCGGAAATCGAAGGCCTCGGACGTCGAGCCCAGCTCCGCAAGCAGCTTCAGGCGTCGGGCGCCCTCGACCCCATCAGGGAGCTCGCCGGCAGGGATCCACCATAGCACGAAGGAGGGCCCGACGCTGGGCAGAAACCACTGCGCGCGGTCGCGGACATAGTCGCGATGATCGGTGCGATAGACGAAGGCCGCCAGAGCCTCGGCGCTCTCCCAGACCGACAGGTTCAACAGGTAGTTCGGATCCTGGCCTTCGGCGGGCAGGGCGCTGTCGAAGCCTTCGCCCTTGGCGCGCCAGACGAAGCCCGGACTGGCCTCGGCCAGCGCATTGATGTGGTCCAACGCCTCGCGGAAGCCGGTGCTCTCCGGCGCCTCGAGAGGATGGCGCAGGGTGGCGACGTTGAACTGGGCCAGGTGGAAGCCGCTCATTGGCCGCGCACCTTGGCGAGGCTGCGCAGGTAGGCGACCAACTCGTCGTATCCGGACTTGTCGCCATAGGGACAGCCATCCTCGACCATGCCCGCGGGCGTCGCGGTCTGGCGGACAATGGCCGGATGGCCGGCGCCGCCGGGCTCGGTGACCACATAGGACACATGGCCGTCGGCGGCGTTGTAGTAGCGATAGGGCTCGCCGGGCGCGGTGGCGCGGGTGAGCCCTGGCTCGGCGGCGATCTTCGCCGACAGGACGTCGAAGCCCTGGGCGCAGTCGAGCACGAGCGCGGCCGGCGCGGGCGCCTCGACCGGCTCCGGCGCGCAGGCGGACGTCAGGAGCAGGGCGCCGCCAAGGACGAGCCCCGCAGGCCTCACGCCAGCTCCACCCGGTAGCTTTCGATCACGGTGTTGGCGAGCAGCTTCTCGCACATCTGCTTGACCTCGGCCTCGGCGGCCGCGGCGTCCGACGCCTTCAGGTCGAACTCGATGGTCTTGCCGACCCGCACGCCTTCCACGCCGGACCAACCCAGGCCGTGCAGGGCGTTCTCGACAGCCTTGCCCTGGACGTCGAGGACGCCGGGCTTGAGGAACACATGGACTTTCGCGCGCACTAGTGCAGGCCTCCTTGGATCACGGTCGGCATTTCCTTCATCACCCCGAGCCGCCGGGCGACTTCGGTGTAGTTCTCGATGACATCGCCCAGGTCGCGCCGGAAGCGGTCCTTGTCCATCTTCTCGTTGGTCTGGGCGTCCCAGAGGCGGCAGCTGTCCGGGCTGATCTCGTCGGCCAGCATGACGCGGGCGTAGTCGCCTTCCCACAGCCGGCCGAACTCGACCTTGAAGTCGATCAGGCTGATCCCGACCGCGCCGAACGCGCCGTTCAGGAAGTCGTTGATGCGCAGGGTGAGCGCCATCATGTCGTCGATCTCCTGGGTCGAGGCCCAGTTGAAGGCGGTGATGTGCTCTTCGGTGACCATCGGATCCGACAGCTTGTCGTCCTTCAGGTAGAACTCGATGATCGAGCGCGGCAGGGCCTGGCCCTCCGGCAGGCCCAGGCGCTGCGACAAAGAGCCCGCGGCGACGTTGCGGCAAACCACCTGCAGCGGAATGATCTCGACCTCGCGGATCAGCTGCTCGCGCAGATTTAGGCGCTTGATGAAGTGGTTCTGAACCCCAATCGAATTGAGGCGCGTCATAAAGTATTCGCTGATGCGATTATTGATGACGCCCTTGCCCTCCAGCACGGCCTTCTTAGTCTCGTTGAAGGCTGACGTGTCGTCCTTGAAGTACTGGATCAGTGTTCCGGGTTCGGGCCCTTCGTAGAGGATCTTGGCCTTGCCTTCATAGATCTTCTTGCGGCGGGTGGTCATTCATGCCTTCTCCACGCAGCGAGGGCTTGGCCGGCGCCGGAAACAAAAACGCGCGCCGTTGGACCCAACAGCGCGACGATCGCGACTCGACCTCTCGCTCAAACGAGGCGGAAGGATTCTAGCGGACCGGACGCCGTTCGGCAAACAGCCGCCCCCAGGCCGCCCCCTTGCAACGCCCGCCCCTGCACCCAAACTGGTGGATGAAGCGCCGCTTTCGATTGCGGCCCGACCCGTCCAGGGATACAGAACCCGCGACCGACACCATCTGGGACCGACATGACGACCTTCGACAATCGCGAACGTGGCTTCGAGAACAAGTTCGCGCTGGACCAGGAACAAGAGTTCAAGGCGGGGGCGCGGCGCAACAAGCTGCTGGGCCAATGGGCCGCCGGGCTCATGGGTCTGCAAGGCGACAACATCGACGAGTACGCCAAGGCGGTGGTGAAGTCCGACTTCGAACTGCCGGGCGATGATGACGTGCTGCGCAAGGTCTTCGAAGACCTCAAGGGCTCGGGCGTCGCCGTCAGCGAAGGCGAAGTGCGGATGAAGATGGACGAGCTGCTCGCCGTCGCCCGCGACCAGGTGAAGAACGGCCTCTAAGGCCCGCTCCACCGGACGAGATTTCGAAACGCCGCTCCAACCGGGGCGGCGTTTTTCGTTTGGGCGCCGTTGCGGCGCCTGATCCAATCAACAGTGAACAAGCCAGGGAGGCCCAGATGACCGAGATCCTCACCGTCGAGCGCCGCGACGCCGTCGACTATGTGACCCTGAACCGGCCCGAGCGGCTGAACGCGCTGAACCAGCCGCTGACCGACGCCCTCCTGGCCTATTTCGAGGCGCGCCGTCGCGACACCGAATGCCGCCTGATCGTCCTGGCCGCCGCCGGCCGCGCCTTCTGCTCCGGCGCGGACCTGAAGGCCGGCGGCCAGCCCGACGCCCTGCGCGACGGCCCCAATGGCGACTGGACCCTGCGCGACCTCCTGAAGGCCATGCGCGCCTGCCCGCAGCCCATCGTCACCCTGGTTCAGGGCGCGGCGGCCGGCGGCGGCCTGGCCATCGTGCTGGCCAGCGACATCATCGTGGCCGGCGAGACCGCCGCCTTCCACCCGGCCTTCATCAAGATCGGCCTGTCCGGCTCGGAGCTGGCGGCCAGCTGGCGCCTGCAGCGCCTGCTGGGCCAGGCCGTGGCCCGCGACATGCTGCTCACCGGCCGGCCGATGAAGGCCGAGGAAGCCCTGGCCCGCGGCCTCGTCTCCCGCCTGGTCCCCGACGATCAACTGGCGGCCGAGGGCGAGGCGATCGCGGCCGACCTCCTGAAGGCCGCGCCGGACGCCCTGCGGATCTCCAAGCGGACCTTTGACGGCACGCTCGAGGCGACCAGCTTCGAGACGGCCCTGGAGCTGGAAGAACGCGGCCAGATCCAGGCGATCCGGGCGATGCGGCGGGGGTGACCTTGTCCCCTCTCCCCATGGGGTGGGGAGAGGGGGCGCGGCGGTGCGGCGTCCGCTCAGTACGCGAGCAGTAGGGCGCTAAACCTCCACCCCACGTCATCCTCCGGGCGCCCGCAGGGCGATCCGGGGGACCCATGGGACGGCCTGAACATCAGCTTGGGTCCCCCGGATCCTTGCTGACGCAAAGACCGGAGGATGATGGGGTTTTGGGTGAGCGGGGCTGGGGCATTCTTTGGCTACACGCTCAATCCCGCACAGCCACGCTTGCCACGTCACAGTGTGACGTTAGGGTCGCCGCGGCTTTTTGTGAGGGTTTGATGCGTCATCGATTTTTCTCCGCTGCGGCCCTGGCCGCGTTGATGGTGGGCGTTCCGGTTGGGGCGCTGGCGCAAGCGGCTCCGGCTCCGGCGGTGGTCGCGCCGGCGACGTCCGAGGACGCGCGGCTGCTGGCGTTTCTGGACGCGCAGTTCGACGAGGAGCTGGCGATGCGGCCGCAGCTGGCCACCCGGCTGGGCCTGAAGCTGGGCGAGGACAAGCTGGATGACATCAGCGACGCCGGGCTCCTGAAACGCCTGGAGTGGCGCCGGGCCAGCGTGGCGAAGATGAAGGCCGGGTTTGATCGGGCGAAGCTCTCGCCGATGATGCAGGCCAACTACGACATCTGGGCCCTTGAGCTCGCCCGCGCGGAGACGACCTACAAGTTCCGGCGCTATCAGCCGCCGTTCTATTCGTTCCTGTACTCGGTGCATTCCGAGCTGCCGAACTTCCTGATCAACACCCATGTGGTGCGGGACAAGGCCGACATGGCCGCCTATGTGGCGCGGCTGAAGGCCATGCCGGGGGTGCTGGATACGGCGATCGCCCAGTCCAAGGCCGCGAGCGCCGAAGGGATCCGGGCGCCGAAGTTCGAGATCGAGCGGGTGATTTCGGGGTCGAAGACCCTGACCTACGGCGCGCCGTTCGGGGACGGGGCGGACTCGCCGCTGTGGGCCGACGCCAAGGCCAAGGTGGCCAAGCTGCAGGCCTCGGGCGGGGCGACGCAGGCCGAGGCCGACGCGATGCTGGCCGACGCCAAGGCCGCGATCCTGGAGCTGTCGCCGGCCTATGGGCGGGTGATCGCCTGGGCGCAAGCCGAGCTGCCGACCGCGCCCAGCGGCCGGACCGGGGCCATCTCCCTGCTGGGCGGGGCGGACTGGTACGCGGCCATCCTGAAGATCAACACCACCACCGACATGACGCCGGAGGAGGTGCACCAGACGGGCCTGAAGGAAGTGGCGCGGATCGAGGCGGCGCAGGATGCGCTGGCCCGCCAGGCCGGGTTCGCCGACCGCGAGGCCTTCTATGCGGAGCGGGCCAAGCTTTATCCGCCCACGGACTGGACCGACGCCCTGCGCGCCGACTACCTGGCCAAGGCCAACGCGGCCATCGCCAAGACCCGCACCCTGCTGCCGGACTGGTTCGGCCTGTTGCCGGCCTACAAGGTCGAGGTGGTGCGCGAGCCGGCGTTCAGCGAGGTGGCCGGCGGGGCGGCGCACGCCGCGGGACCGAGCCCGGACGGCGCGCGCCCGGGGCGCGTCTATGTGCACCTGGTGGGCAAGACCGATGACCCGGCCGATCTCTACAACCTGATGTGCCACGAGGGCGTTCCGGGCCACGTGATGCAGGGCGACATCCAGGTGCGCCAGACGGGCACGCCGAAGTTCCGCAAGGCCTATGGCTATGTGGCCTATGGCGAGGGCTGGGCGCTCTATACCGAGGCCCTGTGCAAGGAGATGGGGGTCTATCCGGACGTGGCCGCCGACTTCATGCGGCTGGACGCCGAGCTGTTCCGGGCCGCGCGGCTGGTGGTCGACACCGGCATCCACGCCAAGGGTTGGACCGAGGATCAGGCCGTCGACTACATGATGAAGACCGGCCGCCGGCCCGCCGACCAGGCGCGCTCGGAAGTGCGGCGCTACATCACCCTGCCGGGGCAGGCGACGGGCTACAAGATCGGCATGATCAAGATTGTGGCCCTGCGCCAGAAGGCGGAACAAGCCCTGGGGCCGAAGTTCGACATCAAGGGCTTCCACGACCTGATCGTCGGCTCAGGCTCGACGCCGCTGACGGTGCTGGAGGCGCGGGTGGACGACTGGATCGCCACGCGGAAGTAGGGGCGGGTTCGGCCGGGCGGAGCAACTCCGCCCGGACCGTTTCCTCAGCCCTTGAGGTCGCCGTAGATCTTCATCAGGCGATAGAGGTAGTCGCGGCTGTCATAGAGCGACTTGACCCCGATGTGCTCGTTCAGGCCGTGCATGCCGCCGCCGTCCGGGGTGATGAACATGCCCGAGATGCCGTAGGTCGGAATGCCGACGGGGGTGAGGAAGGCGCCGTCGGTGGCGCCGGCCGACATGGTCCGCACCTGGCTGAGGCCGGGGAACATCTCGGCGGCCAGCTTCTCGGCCGGGCCGAGCACCTTGGGATCCAGCGGCGGCGGCGGGGCCGGCGCATTGCGCACCTCGCGGATCGCGACGCTGACCTTGGGATTGCCGATCACGTCGCTGAGCGTCTGGCGTACGGCCTCGGCGGACGTGCCGGGGAAGATGCGGCAGTTCACATTGGCACGGGCGCGCTGGGGCAGGGCGTTGGTGGCGTGGCCGGCGTCCAGCTGGGTGGCGACGCAGTTGGTGTGCAGGATCGAGTGGACGTCGATGTCCTTGTCGGCGACCGCGCGGGCGGCGGCGTCGTTGGGATCCTTCATCAGGGTGGCGAGGGCGTCGCGCAGGGCCGGCGTGCGCTGGGCCGCGGTGCGGTTGAAGAAGTCCCGGGTGGTGTCGGTGAAGGCGACCGGGAAGCGGTAGGCCTCGATGGCCGCCAGGGCGTGGACGAGATCATAGATCGCGTTGTCGGGCCGCGGGCGCGAGGAGTGGCCGCCGGGGTTGGTGACCTCGAGCGTATAGTTCTGCGACAGCTTCTCGCCGACCTGGATGCCCAGGAACAGGGGCTTGCCGTCGGGGCTGAGCGCGCCGCCGCCGCCCTCATTGACCGCGAAGGCCGCGTCGATCAGGTCGCGCTTGTTCTTGGCGAGGTATTCCGCGCCGTTGAAGGCGCCGTTGGTCTCTTCCCCGCAGGTCAGGGCGAGCTTCAGGGTGCGGCGGGGCTTGAAGCCCTCGGTCTTGAAGCGGACCAGGGTGTCGACCCAGATGGCCGCCTGGGCTTTGTCGTCGCCGGCGCCGCGGGCGTAGAACTGGCCGTCTTCCTCGATGAGGGTGAAGGGATCGCGGGTCCAGTCCTCGCGCTTGGCCTCGACCACGTCGAGGTGGGCCAGCATCAGGACCGCCTTGGCCTTGGGATCCTTGCCCGGATAGACGGCGACGAGGCCGCCTTCCTTGGGGTGCTCAGGGACACTGAAGAAATGCAGGTCGCTGTCGGGGAAGCCGGCGGCCTTCAGGTGGGCGGCCATGCGCTCGGCGGCCAGGGTGCAGCTGCCCGAGGACAGGGTGGTGTTGGTCTCCACCAGCTCCTTGTAGAGCGCACGGAAGGCGGCCTGGTCTGGGCGCACCTGGGCTTGCGCCAGGGCCGGGGCGGCCGCGCCGGCGAGCAGGGCCGCGGCGAGGGCGAGGGGTTTGAACATCTACTGGTCTCCGCAAGAGTCGTTGGAGCTTAGGCGGGGCCGGGGCCCTGGCAAGCTGTAGAGATTTGGCCGGCGGGCGCCCCTTGCCAGCGGGGGGATGGCGACGCCAGAAGAGGCGATGCGCATCGATCCTGAGCACGCCGCCGCGGACGCGGTCATCGCCAAGCTGGGCCTGCAGCCGCACCCGGAGGGGGGTTGGTATCGCGAGACCTGGCGTGCGTCGGCCGAGCCGGGCGTGCGGGCAGGCGGGACCTCGATCCTGTTCCTGCTGAAGGCCGGAGAGCGGTCTCATTGGCACCGGGTGGACGCCGACGAGCTGTGGATCTTCCAGGGCGGGCGGCCGCTGACCCTGAAGGTCGGCGGTGAGCCGACGGTCCGGCTGGGCGGCGACGTGCTGGCCGGCGATGCGCCCCAGGCGGTGGTTCCGGCCGGCGCCTGGCAGGCCGCCGAGGGGCCGGGCGAGGGCTGGAGCCTGGTGGCCTGCGTGGTTGTGCCGGGTTTTGAATTTGCGGGCTTCGAGATGGCGCCGCCCGGTTGGGAGCCTGAAGCGTGATCCGCTGGGAGCACCTGGGAACGGCGACCGTGCCGGACGGCGGCGGCGAGCTGGGGCTGATGCGGCGGGGCCAGGAGTTCTCGATCATGGCGCCTGGCGGGATCGAGCTGATGAACTCGCGCCTGAGCGGGTCTGAGGAGGCGCTGGCCAAGCTGGCGATCGAACGGGTGGGGGCGGAAGGCCACGTGCTGGTCGGCGGCTATGGCATGGGCTTCACCCTGCGCGCGGCCCTGGCGGCGCTTGGCCCCAAGAGCCAGGTGACGGTGGCCGAGCTCGTGCCCGAGGTGATCGACTGGGCCAGGGGGCCGATGGCCGAGCTGACCGCCGGCGGGCTGGACGATCCCCGGACCACGGTGGCCCTGGGCGATGTGGGCGAGCTGATCCGGGCGCGGGCAGGCGCCTATGACGCCATCCTGCTGGACGTGGACAATGGGCCGGAGGGCCTCAGCCGGCCGGCCAATGATCGCATCTACAATGGCGCGGGCCTGGCGGCGGCCAAGGCGGCCCTGCGCCCCGGCGGGGTGCTGGCGGTCTGGTCCTCGGCCCCTAGCGCCGCCTTCACCAAGCGCCTGCGCGGGGCGGGGTTCGCGGTGGAGGAGCTGAGCGTGCGGGCCAGCATTCACAAGCGCGGCGGGCGGCACACGATCTGGATGGCGAGCCAGCGCAGTTGACGCGCGCGCGGCCAGGAGGGACCTAGGGTCATGATCAACGCCCCCAACATCCTCGTCACCGGATCCACCCGCGGCATCGGCGCCGCCATCATCGAGGCCCTGGCGCTCAAGGGCGCCCGCGTGGTCGGCCATGGCCGCACGGACGGAGACGGGGTGATCGGCGCGGACCTGTCGCAGCCTGGGGCGGCCGATGTCCTTTGGGACAAGGCGCTCACGGCCCTGGACGGCCGGATTGACGTGCTGATCAACAACGCCGGGGTGTTCGAGGCCGTGGCGGTGGACGCTGATGACCAGGCCTGGGCCGACGGCTGGGGCCGGACCATGCAGATTAACCTGCAGGCCAGCGCCGACCTGTGCCGCCGGGCGATCCTGCACTTCCGGGCGCGGGGCGAGGGCGGGCGGATCGTCAACATCGCCAGCCGGGCGGCCTATCGCGGCGACTCCCCGGCCCACTGGCACTATGCGGCGTCCAAGGCCGGCATGGTCGGCATGACCAAGTCCATCGCCCGCGGCTTCGCGATCGAGCAGATCCTGGCCTTCGCCATCTGTCCGGGTTTTGTGATGACCGGCATGGCCGAGGACTATCTGGCCAGCCGGGGCGGCGACAAACTGTTGGCCGACATCCCGCTCGGCCGCGTCGCCGATCCGCCGGAGGTGGCCAGCGTCGCCGCCTACCTGGCGCTGGAGGCCCCGGCCTCGATGACCGGCGCGGTGATCGACGTGAACGGCGCTAGTTTCGTGCGCTGATTTGATCCCACGCGTAGCGAGACGCCGGTCCGGGCGTCATCGTCACCGTCATGACGACGGCGGCTGACCAGAACGACGCACAAGGCCTGAGCGCGGCTGAGGCCGCGCGGCGGCTTTCTGAGGTTGGGCCGAATGCGGCGCCGGCCCGGCGCGGGCGTGGGCTCGCGCGGATCATCGCGGAGACCCTTCGCGAGCCGATGTTCCTGCTGCTGCTGGCGGCGGCGGGGCTCTATCTGCTCCTGGGGGATTGGCGGGAAGGGATCTTCCTGTGCCTGGGGGCGACGGCGGCCTTGGGGCTGGTCATCTCGCAGGAGGCGCGCAGCGAGCGGGCCCTGGCGGCGCTGAGGGACCTGTCCCAGCCGACGGCGCGGGTGCTGCGGGACGGGGAGGTCCAGCGCATCCCGGCCCGTGAGATCGTACCCGGCGACCTGGTGCTGATCGCCGAGGGCGAGCGGATCCCCGCCGACGGCCGGCTGGTCAGCAACGACGTGCTGGGGGTCGATGAGTCGATCCTGACCGGGGAGTCGGCCCTGGTGGACAAGCGCCGGGCCGAGCCGGGCGATGCGCCCGCCGGAGAGACCGCGCCCGACCAGTTGTTCGCGGGGACCATGACCCTGCGCGGCCAGGGCCTGGCGCGGGTGACACGGACTGGCGCGGCCACGTCCCTGGGCCAGATCGACGCCTCGCTGGCGGGCCTGGCGGAGGAGCCGACGCCCCTGCAGCGCACCGCCGGGCGTTTGGTGGGGTGGCTGGGCGTGATGGCCCTGGCGTTCTGCGCCCTGGTCGCCCTGGCCTATGGGCTGGTGCGCGGCGCCTGGATCGATGGCGGCCTGGCGGGGCTGACGGTGGCCATCGCCCTGGTGCCCGAAGAGTTCCCCATGGTGCTGGCGGTGTTCCTGGCCCTGGGCGCGCGCCGGCTGGCGCGGCGGCGGGTGCTGGTGCGCCGCAACGCGGCCATCGAGGCCCTGGGCGGGGCGACGGTGCTGTGCGTCGACAAGACCGGCACCCTGACCGAGAACCGCATGCGCGTCGCCCGGCTGTGGCCGGAGGCGTCCGCGAACGAGCTGTGGGCCATCGGCAGACTGGCCAGCGCGCCCCGGCCCAGCGACCCCATGGACCGCGCCCTGCAGGAGGGGGCGAAACCCTCGGGGCGCGCAGCCCTGGACCCCGAGCCCAGCCGCGTCTGGCCGCTGACCGCCGAGCGCATGGCGGTGATCCAGGCCTGGCGCCAGGCGGACGGGGTGCTGCTGGCGGCCAAGGGCGCCCCAGAGGCGATCATCGCCCTCTGCCGGTTGCCCGCCGCCGAGGCTGAGCAGGTGATGGAAGAGGTGCGCGCCCTCGCCCAGGCGGGCCTGCGAGTGCTGGGCGCTTGTGTCCGCGAGGCCCAGGCCGACGAGGCGCCCGACGCGGCCGCGTTTCGTTTCACCGGCTTGATCGGCTTCGAAGATCCCCTGCGGGCGGATGCGCCGGCGGCGATCGCCGAGGCGCGGGCGGCGGGGGTGCAGGTGATGATGATCACCGGGGATCATCCGTCCACGGCCCTGGCTGTGGCGCGCGCGGCCGGGCTGGAGGTCGAGGCCGGGGTGCTGTTGGGCGCCGAGCTGGCGCAACTGGACGCCTCGGCCCTGGCGGCCAGGCTCGCGACCGTGCGGGTGTTCGCGCGGGTGGCGCCGGAGCAGAAGCTGGCCCTGGTCCAGGCCCTGAAGGCGCGGGGCGAGGTGGTGGTCATGACCGGCGACGGGGTCAATGACGCGCCAGCCCTGGAGGCCGCCCACATCGGCGTGGCCATGGGGCGGCGGGGCTCGGACGTGGCGCGGGAGGCCGCGGACCTGGTGCTGCTGGACGACAGCTTCGCCTCCATCGTCGGGGGTGTGCGCCTGGGCCGGCGGATCTTCGCCAATCTGCGCCGCGCCCTGACCTATGTGACGGCGATCCATGTGCCCGTGGCCGGGCTGGCCATAGCCCCGGTGCTGTTGGGCCTGCCGCCGCTGCTCTATCCGATGCACGTCATGTTGCTGGAACTGGCCATCGATCCGATCTGCGCCCTGGTGTTCGAGGGCGAGCCCAGCGGGCGCAACGCCATGCGCCACCCGCCCCGCAAGCGCGAGGAAGCCCTGTTCGGAGCGGCCGAACTGCGCCGGGCGATGGTCCAGGGGCTTGGAGTGCTGGCTGCGGTGCTGGCGGTCTACCTGATCGGACTGCAGCAGGCCTCCGAGCTCCAGGCGCGCGGGGCGGCCTTCCTGGCCCTGGCCCTATCCAACCTGGTGCTCGCCCTGGCCGATGCGGCGTCTGGCGGCGGGCGGCTGTTCGGGCGGCACCGGTGGATCTTCTGGGCGATCAGCGCGGCCCTGGCGGTGATCCTCTCGCTGGTGATGTACGTTCCCGCCCTGGCGCAGCTGTTCCGGATCGCGCCGCCGCCTGCGGCCCTGCTAGGCATGGCGTTGGCTGCGGCGGTGGTCGGCGGCGGCTGGCCGTTGGTGGTTCGCCGGGCGGGGTGAAGCACTGTTGCGCGTGTGGGAGGGGCGCCGCGCCTGGGGCCGATTCCGGGGCGGGCGAGAACAATCGTCCGTGATCGAACGGCGTTTACACACCGCGCGACCGGGCGTAGGCCAAGGCTGATTTCCTCTTGCGAGTCTTAGACATGCTGAACTGGCTTCAGGCCCTGATGCCCAAGGAAGAGAAGTTCTTTGATCTCTTCGAGGCCCACGCCAAGACCCTGGTCCTTGGGGCCGAGGCTCTGCGCGACGTGCTGAAGGGCGGCGAGGGCGTGACGGCGGCCTGCCATGCGGTGGCGCGTTACGAGAACGACGCCGACGGCGTGGCCCGAGAGGTGATGCTGGCGGTGCGCCGCAGCTTCATCACCCCCTTCGATCGGTCCGACATTCACGCCCTGATCAGCTCGATGGATGACGCCATCGACCAGATGCACAAGACGGCCAAGGCGATCACGCTCTACGAGGTGCGCACCTTCGCACCCGACATGCAGGCCCTGGGCGACATCGTGGTGCGCATGGCCGGCCTGACGGCCGAGGCCACCCCGATGCTGCGCAACCTGCGCGCCAATTCCTCGCGGCTGAACGCCCTGTCCGAGCAGATCGCGACGCTGGAGGAAGAGAGCGACCAGCTGCACGACGCCGGTCTCGCCACCCTGTTCAAGGCCACGCCCAAGGACGACGCGCTCAGCTTCATCATCGGCGCCGAGATCTATGAGCACCTGGAGAAGGTGGCTGACCGGTTCGAGGACGTCGCCAACCGGATGAGCTCCGTCCTGATCGAGCATCTGTAGGCGAGGCCTGGCCGGTGGATTTCCTCACCTACAGCCCGGTGCTGCTGTTCCTGATCTTCGTGGCGCTCAGCTTCGACTTCCTGAACGGCCTGCATGATGCGGCCAACTCCATCGCGACCATCGTGTCGACCCGGGTGCTGCCGCCCTTCTATGCGGTGTTCTGGGCGGCGTTCTTCAACTTCATCGCCTTCCTGTTCTTCGGCCTGCACGTGGCGAATACGGTGGGCAAGGGGATCATCGACCCGGCGATCATCGACGACGCGGTGATCTTCGGCGCCCTGGGCGGCGCCATCGCCTGGAACGTGATCACCTGGCTGGCCGGCATCCCATCCTCCAGCTCACACGCCCTGATCGGCGGCCTGCTGGGGGCGGGCATGGCCAAGGCCGGCGGCCTGTCGCCGGTGCTGTGGGAAGGCGTGCGCAAGACCGTGGCCGGCATCGTTGTGTCGCCGGCGGTGGGCTTCACCCTGGCGATCCTGCTGGCGGTGATCGTGGCCTGGCTGTTCGTGCGCGCCACCCCGGCCTTTGGCGACAGCGTGTTCCGCAAGCTGCAGTTCGTCTCGGCCTCGCTCTATTCCCTGGGTCATGGGGGCAATGACGCCCAGAAAACCATGGGCGTAATCACCGTGCTGCTGTTCGCCCACGGCGAGCTGAAGGGCGACTTCCACGTGCCGCTGTGGGTGGTTCTGTCCTGCCAGGCGGCGATGGCGCTGGGCACCTTGATGGGCGGCTGGCGGATCGTCCACACCATGGGCTCCAAGATCACCCGGCTGACGCCGCAACAGGGCTTCTGCGCTGAGACCGGCGGGGCGATCACCCTGTTCCTGGCCACGCACCTGGGCGTGCCGGTCTCGACCACCCACACCATCACCGGCGCCATCGTCGGCGTCGGCGCGGCGCGACGGACCAGCGCCGTGCGCTGGGGCGTGGCGGGCGGCATCGTCTGGGCCTGGATCATCACCCTACCGATGGCGGGGCTGATCGGCGCGGGCTGTTACGTCCTGGCCAAGCTGGTCGGGCGCATCGGCTGATGGGCAAGAAGGCGGATCGTCAGCGGGCGGAACCGGACCGGGAGCCCCGCACTCAGTATGCCGCCATCCCCTGGCGCAAGGGCGAGCACGGGGTCGAGGTGCTGCTTCTGACCAGCCGGGAGACCCGCCGCTGGGTGCTGCCCAAGGGCTGGCCGATCAAGGGTCTGAAGCCTGGGCCATCGGCGGCTCAGGAGGCGTTTGAGGAGGCCGGGGTGTCCGGCCACGTGACCAAGAAGCCGGTCGGTCTCTACCACTACGACAAGCGTCTGCGCTCTGGCCGCCTGCAGCATGTGCGGGTGCAGGTGTTCTCGCTGGCGGTGGAAACCGAGCTCGACGAGTTCCCGGAAGCCGGCCAGCGCGACAAGGCCTGGGTCCTGCCCGCCGAGGCCGCGCTGCGCGTGGATGAGCCGGAGCTGAAGACTCTGCTGGCGGGCTTCAGAGGGAAGTAGGCTTTGCGCCCTAGCTGGGGCGCTGGTGTCGGATGGCGACAGGGTCGACGGCGGCCTGGGCGGTGATCCAGTCGCGGAAGGCGGCGATTTTGCGCAGGCGGGCGCGCTCCGGCGGCACGACCAGGAAGTAGCCGGTCCCATAGTCCGGGGCGATGTCGAAGGGCTGGACCAGGCGGCCTTGCGCGATCTCGGTGGCGAAGAAGATCGGCGAGCCCAGGGCCACGCCGTCGCGGGACAGGGCGGCGGCCACCTCAAGGGTCTGGGCGTCGGCGTTGAAGCCGGGCGGGGCGGCCGGGCCGGAAACCTCCACCCCCGCTGCGGCGAACCAGACGGCCCATTCGTCGGGTGAGCCGATGCGCTCGGCCTTCAACAGGTCGGCAGGATCGCGCAGGCCCAGGCGATCGCGGGTGGCCGGGGCGCACAGGGGCGTCTGGACATGGCGGAACAGCGCCGTGACCTGCATGTCCGGCCAGTCGCCGCGGCCGCCGCGCAACGCCAGGTCAAACTCGCCGCGCCGCAGGTCGGCGACGCTGACCGAGGTGTCCAGGCGCACGGCGATATCGGGATGAGCGATCTGGAATCCGCCCAGGCGCGGGGCCAGCCACTGGATCGCCAGGGAGGGCAGGGCGGTGATGGTCAGGACCCCGTCCGCGGCGCCGCTGATCTCGTTCAGGGCCGCCCGCAGGCCGGTCATGGCCTCGGTGGCGGCGCGCGCCAGGCGCTGTCCCTCGGCGGTCAGCGCCACCTCGCGGGTCAGCCGCAGGAACAGGGGCAGGCCGAGGCGCTGTTCCAGGGCCTTCACCTGCCAGGACACCGCCGCCTGGGTGACGCCGAGCTCCTGGGCCGCGCGCGTGAAACTCGAGAGCCGCGCGGCGGCCTCGAAGATCCGGATGGCGCTCAAGGGGATCTGGGCGAGGGGATCTGACATAAGCGACGCTTATGAATACACGAGGAGACCCCGTTTGTCAGCCGCGCGGTGCGGCGCGAGAACCCTGTTCAGCCAATGGCTTCAGGAGCGACGCGATGGAAGAACTCAGCAGACTGCATAAGGACGTTCCCTTCGGCTGGGTCCAGATGCTGGCGCAATGGCTGTGGACAGGGCGCGAACGCCGAAAGCCCCTCCCCCTTGTGGGGAGGGGTTGGGTTGGGGGTGTGAGCGCCGTGGGTCCGGGGCGCCGCCAACAGCCGCCCCAGTGAAATCCGTCAGGCCTGCGCAGACACCCCCACCCCCTACCCCCTCCCCTCAAGGGGGAGGGGTGGGTTGGCTGCCACCGCCATTTGCCTAATGGGCGTGATCAGCCGGCGGCCGGCGGCGGGGTCGGGGCGCGGGCGATCCAGATCTGATTGCCGCGGGCGAGGAGCTTGCCGTCCGCGTCGTGCAGGGCGACGCCGGAGAAGAACTTGCGGCCCTCGCTCTCCTGGGTCCAGGCGCTGACCACATAGGTCTGGCCGGCGCGCGGACGCTCCAGGACCTCGCCGACCATGGAGCCGAGCAGGCCGGCATGACCATTGGTCTTGATGTGCCAGCACATGGAGCCTGGGCAATCGAGGGCGGCCCAGGTGATCTCGTCCGGGACCGTGCCGTCGGCGTCGGCGAAGTTGGCGTGTGGGGTCCACAGACCGGCGCACTGGCCCTCCGGGGCGCCCTCGACCTGACCCACATGGACGCCCAGACCTTCGCCGTCCTCACGCTCGACGCAGCAGGAGAAGCAGCCGCGGTGCAGGGGCCGCTTGGCGAACACCGAGCCCTCTTGGGCGGCGCGGGCCGCCTCGATGGAGGGCGGGGTTGGCGGTTCGGGCAGTTCGGTGGCGAGCGCAGGACGGGCCGAGCCGATCGGCTGGCCCTCAAGGCCCAGCAGGGTGACGGCGCCGTCCTCGCCCGGCTGCAGGGCGAGGTCGGCGTCCAGCGGGATCAGGGCGCGCAACATGGCCTGGCCGCGGCCACCCACCGCCTTGGCGAGCAGGCCGCTGATGTATCCGCCATTGGCCGAAATGGGCGGGCCGCGGAACTGGCGCGGCACGTGAATCTCAGACATCGAAACAAAAGTCCTGAAGAAACAAAGGGTTTGAAAAGTCGGTAGCTCGAATGGGGGGATAGTAGGAAATGCGAACCCCTCAGGGCAAGACGGAACGCCCTCTGCTCAGGCGTCATGGCCGGGCTTGTCCCGGCCACCTATACGCGCCTGAGGTCCAGGCCTGGGCGCGGTGGTTCGGCCTCATTCAATCCGCCGACACGGTGTTCATGGATGGCCGGGACAAGCCCGGCCATGACGGTCGAAGGGGAGCTGGCTCAGCCGACCAGCGCCGCCGGGACCTCCAGTTCGAGGTCGAGCAGTTGCTGGGCCTTGCCCTTGGCCAGGGCGTCGAGGCGCAGGCTGGAGAACTGGCCGCCGCCCAGGGCCTGGATGCAGTGGAAATTCAGGGCGTTCATGCCCGGCAGCTCGTAGCGGATGACCTTGGGGGCTGGGGCGCCGGCGAACTCGTGGGCGAACCAGGTCTTCACCCGGACCTCCGTCAGGGCGGCGCGGATCCAGGGCAGGAGCTCCGGCTTGCGGGCGATGACCCCGACATTGAAGGCGTCACCCTTGTCGCCGGAGCGAGCCCAGGCGACGTCGACCAGGCGCACCCTCTTCATCGGACCGGCGGCGTCCGGATCGGCGGGGACTGGCGGACGCACGGTGGCGGCGGGGTCGTAGGCGACCGGCGGGCGCGGGGCCTCGATGGTCAGGGTCTGGCCGCCCACATCGACCGTGGCGGGCAGGTCGGCGCGGGGCAGCAGGATCGAGAACACGCGGGCCACAGGCGTGATGGTCGGGGCGCCGCCGAACCAGCCGGTGGAGCCGACGCTCATCGAGGTGGTCGGCGAGGCGAACTCACGCATCATCAGGCCCAGGGCCTCGGCGCTCTCGTGCTCGGCGCCGATGCGGGCGACCACTTCGCGCACGTCGCGCAGGGCCGGGTTGGCGTTGGCGCCATAGGTCGCCTCGGCGCCCAGCACCTCGACGCGGGTGTCGCGGAAGGCGGGCAGGTTGCGGTCGCGCAGCATTTCGGACACGCGCATCAGCACGGCGTCAGCCTGGCGGGCGGCCTTGGCGGCGGCCTCGCGGCCCACCACGGGCATGGCGCCGATGAACCGGAAGCCGTCGCCGAAGGTCACGCAGACCTTGTAGCGGTCCGAGGCCGGATAGCCCTTGGCCCCGGTGACCAGGACGCGGTTCGGGCCGGCCTGTTCGCACTTCACTTGCGTGAAGTCGCAGACCACGTCGGGCAGGGCGTAGGCCTGGGGATCGCCGACCTCATAGAGGATCTGTTCGGCCACGGCGGCAGGCGAGACCAGGCCGCCAGTGCCTTCGGGCTTGGTGACGACGAAGCTGCCGTCGGCGTGGCACTCCACGATCGGATAGCCGATGTGGGCCCAGTCGGGGACGTCGCGCCAGTCGGTGAACAGGCCGCCGGTGGCCTGGGCGCCGCACTCGATGACGTGGCCGGCCAGGGAGCCGGTCGACAGCTGATCGTGGTCCTCGTCGGTCCAGCCGAACTCGTACATCAGCGGGCCAAGCGTCAGGGCTGAGTCGACCACCCGGCCGGTGATGACCATGTCGGCCCCGGCGGCCAGGGCCGCGGCGATGGGGCGGCCGCCGAAATAGGCGTTGGCGGAGAAGACCGCCTTGGGGTCCGGGAAGGGGGCGTCGGTGAACATCTCCGACAGACCCTGGGCTTTCAGGGCGTCGAGCTGGTCCATCAGGTCGTCGCCCTCGACGATGGCGATCTTGAAGGACAGGCCCGCGGCGGCGGCCAGCTCCTCCATGCGGGCGCGGCAGGCGCGGGGATTGAGGCCGCCGGCGTTGGTGATGATCTTGACGCCCTGGGCCTTGAGTTCCTGGAGATTGTCCTTCCAGACCCACTCGGTGAAGTCGCGGGCATAGCCCTGGTCGGGGCGTGCGGCCTTCAGCTGGCCCAGGGAGGACATGGTCGCCTCGGCCAGGTAGTCCAGCATCATGTAGTCGAGCTTGCCGCCCTTAAGCAGCTGGGGCGCCGCCACCGAGCTGTCGCCCAGGAAGCCGCCTGCGCCACCGATCCGAACCACCTTGGCCATGTTCCGCTCCCCGTCTGTGTCGGGGCGCAGGTGGGACTTAAAGGACGGGCTGGGTCAAGCCGGCGACGTAGCGGCAGGGGTGGAGTTTTTTACGGCGACTTGGGACCCGCGCAGGCGCCGCGGAAGGCGCGGACGGCGGCCCTCTCACGCTCGGCTCGGGTGTCCAGGTTGCGGGTGTCCCGGCCGATGCTGAGGGTCAGCTGGCCGGTGGCGGCGAAGCTGTTCAGGACCGGATCGGCGGCGGCCAGACGCGCCTCAAGGGCGGGGTAACCGCCGTCGGCCTTGGGGGCGCTGAGCGGATAGGACCCCTTGGCCTTGCCGCTGGCCATGTGGGCGGCCTTGGCGACGGGTTCGCCCTCGGGCGGGAAGAAGATCAGCCGCACCTGGGGCAGGGCGCACTGGAACATCAGGCCGACGGCGTCGGTGCCGGCGATCCCGTAGGCGAGCTTGGCGGTCTCGGCCCGGTTGGCCGCCACATAGGCCCAGGACCCGCCGCCCGCCTGAGCCGGGGCGGCTGGCGCGGTGCGCATAGGACCGGTGGTGGAGCAGGCGGCCAACAGGCTCGCGCCCGCCAGGGCCAGGATTGTGATCGACCGCGTCATGGTTCCCCCCGGAGCCACACCTTAGTGGACGTTGGCCGGCGGGCCTTCCAGCCAGCGCTGGAGCACGGCGATCACCTGGTCGCCGGGCGCGAAGCCGCGGGTCACGACGCCGAAGGCGCCGTCCGGGCCGGGGCCGGCCACCAGGGTCGGAAAGCCGGTGACCCCTGCGCGCTGGCTCATGCCGTAGTCGGCCCAGGTCTCGCGCTTGAGCTCGTCGGTGTCGAGGTCGGCGCGGAAGGCGTCGCGATCGACGCCGTATTCGGCCGCCAGATCGGCGAGCACGTCGAAATTGGTGACGTCCTGGCCCTCGCCATAGAAGGCGGCCTGCAGCCGGCCCAGATAGGTCAGGGCCTTTTCCGGGTCTTCGCGGCGCATGCGCACCACGGCGCGGGCGCCGGGGTCGGTGTCATAGAGGAAGCCCTCGCGGTCGATCCCCGAGCGGTCGAAGGGCAGGCCGGTCGCCTCATGCACATGATGCCAATGGCCGGCCAGGCTGTCCTTGGCCTCCTGGCTCATGGGCTCCTCCGTGCCGGGGCGCAGGCCGCCCATGACCAGACGGATCGGCAGGGCGCGGCCGAAGGTTCGCCGGATGTCGGCGACGACCGGCGAGAAGCCGTAGCACCATGAGCACATGGGGTCGGCGAAATAGATCAGGTGAGGACCATCCATGCGCCGATCCTAGCACCGCCCGGACGCGCCGCGAGTCCTATTGAGGCGTGGGCGCGGCTTCCGCGGGCGGGGCTTCCGGGGCGGGCGGCGGGGCCTCTTCCTCGGCGTTGGCCTGGAAGGCCGTGCCCATCAGCTTGGCCCGCTTCTCGAGCTCGGTGGCGGTAGGGGCGCAGCGGGCGGGCAGGGTCCAGCCCATCCATTGCTGGGCGACGGTGCGCACCGGCAGGGTGTCAGCGCCGGCCCAGGCCTTGCGGCCCTGGCCGATCAGGGCGGCGCCGCGGGTGTTGATCGGCTTCAGGCTGGCCTTTTCCGCCGCCTGCATGGCGCGGGCGAACAGCTTCATGTTGCCGCGGCTCATGGTCACCAGGTCGTCGTAGGTCTTCATGTCCTGGGCCAGGGTCGAGCCTGGCCGCTGGAACTGGGCCTCGATGCGGCTGACCTCGGGGATCATGCGGTCGTGCAGGTCGAGATAGCCGGACAGGGCGCCGTAGCACCAGGCGACCAGGCCGTAGTCGTCCTTGGGCGCGCCGGGCGGCCAGGGCAGCTCTTCCTCGACCGGCGGGGGCTCTGCGGGCGCGGCGGCGGCCGGCGGGGCGTCCTGGGCGGCGAGGAGAAGGGCGAGGAGAAGGGCTGACATGAAGCGGCGCTACCTGTGAATTTCGGCGGTCAGATGGCGGACGACCCGCCGAAGCCCCCGCCACCGGGGGTCTCGATCTCGATCAGGTCGCCAGGCTTGACCGTAACGGAGAAGCAGCCGGGAAGCTCCCTGACGGCGCCGCTTTTTTCGATCAGCCGCTGACGGCCGGGCTTCGCGGCTCCGCCGCCGGCCAGGCCCTGAGGGGCATGGTCCCTGCGGGTGGAGAGCAGGGCGGCGTCCATGGGGGCCAGGAAGCGGATGCGGCGGACGGCGCCGTCGCCGCCCATGTGCGCGCCCGCCCCGCCCGAGCCATGGCGCACGCCGAAGGTCTCGACCCGCACCGGAAAGCGGCGCTCCAGGATCTCCGGATCGGTCAGGCGCGAGTTGGTCATGTGGGTGTGGACCGCGCTGGTCCCGGCCGCCGTCGCCGTCGCGCCGGCCCCGCCGCACAGGGTCTCGTAGTACTGGCGGATCTCGTCGCCGAAGGTGAAGTTGTTCATCGAGCCTTGGGCGTTGGCCATGACGCCGAGGGCCGCATAGAGGGCGTCGACCACGTGCTGGCTGGTTTCCACATTGCCGGCCACCACGGCGGCGGGCGGATGCGGGGCCAGCATGGAGCCGTCGCGGGTGAGGATGCGCAGGGGCTTCAGGCAGCCGGCGTTGAGCGGAATGTCGTCGTCCACCAGGGTGCGGAAGACATAGAGCGCCGCAGCGTCGACGATGGCCGAGGGGGCGTTGAAGTTGCTGGGCAACTGGCCGGCGCTGTCGCTGAAGTCGAGGACCGCCTCACCGGCTTCGGCGTCGACGGTGGTCCGCACCACGATCTCGCCGCCGCCATCCATGGGCACGCGGGCCTCGCCGTCCTTCAGCCGCCCCACCGCGCGGCGCACGCAGGCCGCGGCGTTGTCCTGGACGAAGCTCATATAGCGGGCGACGACCTGCGGGCCGAAGGCGCGGATCATCTCGGCCACGGCAGAGGCGCCGGCCTGGCAGGCGGCGATCTGGGCCTTGAGGTCGGCGAGGTTGCGGTCGGGCGCGCGGCTGGGCCAGGCGCCGGCGGTGAGCGCGGCGCGGGTCTCGGCCTCCAGGAAGACGCCGCCGCGCATGATCGGCAGGGCGTCGAGCAGGACGCCCTCCTCATCGATGGTCTTGGAAAAGGGCGGCATGGAGCCGGGCTGGATCCCGCCCACGTCAGCATGGTGGCCACGGGCGGCGACGTAGAAGGCGGGCTTCGCCTCATGGCCCATGAAGACCGGCATGACCACGGTGATGTCGGGCAGGTGGGTGCCGCCCGCATAAGGGTTGTTGAGTGCGAAGGCGTCGCCGGGGTTCAGGATCGGGTGGCGGTCGCGGACCGCGCGGACCGAGGCGCCCATGGAGCCCAGATGGACCGGCATGTGCGGCGCGTTCGCCACCAGGCCGCCGTCGTCGTCGAACAGGGCGCAGGAGAAATCGAGCCGCTCCTTGATGTTCACCGAATGGGCGGTGCGCTCCAGGGCCGCGCCCATGGCCTCGGCCACGCCCATGAAGCGGCGGTTGAACAGCTCCAGGGTGACGGGATCAGGCTTGTCGAGGGCGATGGTCCGGCGGGCCAGGGCGCCGTTACGGGTCAGGCGGATCAGCCCGTTGGCTTCGGATGTGGCGCGCCAGCCGGGAGCCAGGGCGATCTGGGTGTCGCCGCGAACGATCAGGGCGGGCCCCTCGGCGGTGGTCAGGGTCTCGGCGGCGAGGATGGGGGCGTCGTGGGTCTGGCCATGGGCGAACATCCCAATCCGCTCATCTCCGCGAAAGCGGGGATCCATGCTGAGGTTGGGCTTGTCGGAGAGGCCGTTTGGATCCCCGCCTTCGCGGGGATGAGCGGAAGAGGGTTGGGCGGCTTCGGCTTCAACGCTGGCGATCAGGATCGTGCGCTGGGGTTCGATGAAGCCGAACAGGCGCTGGTGGGCGGTCTCGAAGGTGGCGCGGAGGTCGGCCAGGGACGACAGCGGCGCGGGCAGTTCGGCGTCGGCGCCGTCATAGCGCAGGCGCAGGGTCAGGCGGATTTCGCCTTCGTCCGCGCCCTGTTCGGCCAGGGCCGCGCGGGCGGCGCCCTCGACCTCGGCGCAGAGGCGCTTGGCCTTGGCGAGGCCTTGGTCATCGAGCGCCTCGTCCAGGCCGGCCTGACGCAGGGCCGCGACCCGGGCCTGGCCTATGCCCCAGGCGGACAGGACGCTGCCGTGGCGGGGGCATAGCACCTCGTCGATCCCGAGCGCCTCGGCGGCCTGGCAGGCGACCTGGCCGGCCGCGCCCCCGAAGGCGACCAGGGCGTGGTCGCGGGGATCAAAGCCGCGCTCGGTGGAGATGCGGCGCACGGCCTGGGCGGTCTGTTCCACGGCGACAGCGACGAAGCCCTCGGCGGCGGCTTCCAGGCTCTCTGCGCCCATGGCGGTGGCCAGTTCGGCCAGGCGGGCGCGGGCGGCCTGCGGGTCCAGGGGCTGGTCGCCCTTGGGGCCGAACACCTTGGGAAAGAAGCGGGCGTCCAGGCGGCCCAGCACGATATTGGCGTCGGTGACGGTGGCGGGGCCGCCGCGCCCGTAAGCCGCCGGGCCCGGATCGGCGCCGGCGCTTTCAGGACCGGAGCGGGCGCGGAAGCCGTCGAAGCCCAGGATCGAGCCGCCGCCGGCCGCGACGGTCTCCACGTCCAGCATCGGGCTGCGCAGGCGCGCGCCGGCCACGCGGGCCACGTCCTTGCGCTCCAGAACGCCCGCATAGCGGCAGACGTCGGTTGAGGTGCCGCCCATGTCGAAGCCGATGACGGCGGGGCTGTCGGCCTGTTCGGCGGTGCGGGCCACGCCGACCACGCCGCCGGCGGGCCCGGAGACCACGGCGTCGCGACCGCGGAAGGCGGCGGCGTCCACCAGGGCGCCGGACGAGGTCATGAAGTAGAGCGGCGCGCCGGCCACGGACGAGGCCACGCGGTCCACATAGGCCCGAAGCACCGGGGTCAGGTAGGCGTCGGCGATGGTGGTCTCAGCGCGCGGCACAAAGCGGGGCAGGGGCGAGACCTCGTGGCTGAGGGCCACGAAGGGAAAACCGACCTCGCGGGCGATCTCGCCCGCCGCCAGCTCATGGGCCGGGTTCAGGTCGGCATGCAGGAAGGCGATGGCGCAGGACTGATAGCCCTCGGCCAGGGCTGAGTTCAGGCGCGTGCGCAGGGCCGCGGCGTCCAGGGAACGCACCACCTGGCCCTGGGCGTCCAGGCGCTCGGCGGCCTCGACCACGCCGGCATAGAGGGGCTCGGGGCGGCGGATCTGCAGGGCGAACAAGTCGGGCCGGGCCTGGTCGCCGATCAATACGGCGTCGGCGAAGCCTTCGGTGGTCACGAACAGGGTCTTGGCGCCCCGACGCTCCAAGAGGGCGTTGGTGGCGACCGTGGTGCCCATCTTGATGCCCGTCACCCGGGCGGCCGGGAACGGGGCGCCGGGGGCGGCGTTCAGGACCCGGCGCATCGCCTCGACCGCGGCGTCGGGATAGGCCGGGGAGGCGGAGAGCAGTTTCAGGGACACTTCGGCGCCGTCGTCCGCGCGGCCGATCACATCCGTGAACGTGCCGCCCCGGTCGATCCAGAAACTCCAGAGCCTGTCCAAAACTTAATTTCCCTCGCGGTAGGTATGCATTGTCGGTGCATCCGCCTGACGCTACAAACCGAAATACCCGCATGAGCTTCTGGCGCAACATCGCAGGTCTGGCCGTCCGCCGCCCCGACGCAGCGGAGTGCGTGGACTGTCCGCCCGGCCCGCCGGGTGAGGATCCCGCATTCTCGACCGCCGTCACCGCCCTGGGCGCCAAGCTGGCCAAGGCCGATGGCCGCGCCCAGGTCTCCGAATTCGACGCCTTCGCCCAGGTCTTCACGCCGGACGCGGAGTCTGAGCGGAACATCCACCGCCTGTATGATCTGGCCCGCCAGACCACCCGCGGTTTCGAGAGTTACGCCAAGCGTTTGGCCAAGCGTTACCGCAACTGCCCGCAGATCCTTGAGGACGTGCTGGACGGGCTGTTCCACATCGCCGCCGCCGATGGCGTCGTGTCGCAGGAAGAGCTCGACTACCTGGAACAGGTGGCCTGGCACTTCGGATTTTCGGCCCTGGCCTTCCGCCGGCTGAAGGCCACGCACCTGGGCATGGCGCAGGACGATCCTTATGGCGTGCTGGAAGTTCCGCACGACGCGCCGGACGATCATGTGCGCAGCGCCTGGAAGAAGGCGCTGGTGGAAAGCCACCCGGATCGCGCCCGCGCCCGGGGTCTGCCCTCGGAATACGTCGCCGTGGCCGAAGCCAAGGCTGCGGCCATCAACGCCGCATTTGACGCCGTGATGCGCGAACGGCGCGGCCTGGCGCTCGAAGGCGTGGCATGATGCGGCCGATCCGCTCAATTTTCTCGACGAGTGTTGACGACACCCGTCGTCGGACCGACATAATTCGCTAAGGGCCGCCAAAAGGGCAGCCAGCCGAGGACGCCATGGTCAGGGAATTCGCCCGCAAGCACGGTTCTGCTCTTCGCAGCTTCGCCATGGTCGGCGGCGCGCTCGCCACCACGGCGGCGGTCGCGGTCGGGGCGGTCCTGGCCCTGTTCGCCGCCGCGACGGTGGTGATCATCGCGGTGATGTCCAGCGCCCTGCTCGGCCTGTCCGGCCTGGCCCTGCGGGCCCGCCGCACGGCGGCGGCCCGGGCTGACGGCGTCATCGAGGCCCGCAACATGGGCGGCCACCACTGGGTCGCCTACGGCTGGAACGAGCGCGGCCGCTGATCGCCGCCGCTATGTCGACTTGTGGCTTGACGCCACAGCTACCTCCGGTTCTGTTCGCCTAGCCCCATTCTGGGGGAGGGCTGAGTGCTGGACAGGCTGAGGCGTGGGCCGTTCTATCGATACGGCGTGGGCTTGGCCGCCTTCGCCGCCGGCTTGGCCGTCCGCGCGGTCCTGGCGCCCTGGTTTCCGCCCGGCTTTCCCTATGTGACCTTTTTCCCGGCGGTGGTGATCACCGCCTATGTCGCCGGACGCGGGCCAGCCGTGTTCTGCTCGGCCCTGTCCCTGGTCGCCGCCTGGACCTGGTTCGGGCCGCCCGGAGGTTTCCACTGGAATGTCTCGACGGCGGTCGGCATCAGCTTCTTCATCTTCGTCGTGGCGGTGGACATTTTCTTCATCGACGGCATGCGCCGGGCGCTCGACCGGCTGGAGGAGGAGCGGCTGCGCTCGGCGCGGCTGGCTGAGGCTCGCGATCTGCTGGCCCAGGAACTGCACCACCGGGTGAGCAACAATATCCAGGTCGTGGCCTCCCTGCTGCGCCTGCAGGCGGACGCCGCCGCCGATCCCCAGGCCCGCCGCGGCCTCGCCGAGGCGAGCCAGCGGGTGGACGTGATCGCCGTCATCCAGCGTCAGCTCCAGGCCCTGGAGGGAGACGCGCCGCCGTTCCGCGACCTGGCCGCCCAGCTGCTCTCGGACGCCGCTCAGGCCGCGGGGGCGAGCATCGACCTGGTGGTGGAGGGCGGCGAGGCGGCCCTGAGCCCGCAGCACGCCACCCCCGTCACCCTGGTGATGCTGGAATGCTTCAACAACGCCCTGGAGCACGGCTTTGGCGGCCGAGGCGGGGGATGCATCGAGGTGAGGCTGGACCAGTCAGGCGCTGAGCACCGGTTGACCGTGGCTGACAACGGCGCGGGGCCGCCGGCGGGCTTTGACCTGAAGCGCACCCGCAGCCTGGGTCTGCGGATCACCAAGGCCATGGCGGCCCAGATCGACGGGCGGTTCGAGATCGTCCGGGACGGCGCGCGCACCGTCTGCATCCTGACCTTTCCGGGCGTCCCGGCCTGATCGCTGAACAGTGATAAGTCGGGCTTGCGAGGGCCGTGCCCGCCCTCTACCGTCACCTTTCAAACATTCGTTGGGAGGAACGGCATGATCGGCATCATCGCGACCCTTAAGGTCGCCGAGGGCAAGAACGCGGAATTCGAGGCGATCTTCACCGACCTCGCCGCGCAGGTGAAGGCCAACGAGCCGGGCTGCGTCGCCTATCAGCTCACCAAGAGCCGCACCGACCCGCAGACCTACAAGGTCCTGGAGCTCTACGCCGACCAGGCCGCGCTCGCCGCGCACGGTCAGACCGAATACTTCAAGGCCGCGCAGCCGAAGATGGGCCCCTGCATGGGCGGGCGTCCTGAAATCGAAGTGCTCGACGGCGTCGGCTAAGGGAGAGAACGGTTATGGACCTCGACTTCACGGCCGAGGATCTCGCCTTCCGTGACGAGGTCCGGGCCTTCATCGATGAAGCCTTCGACGACGAGATGCGGGCCCTGTCCGCGCAGTCGAAGAACCACCACCTGACCAAGGACGCCCAGGTCCGCTGGCTGAAGCGCCTGCACGCCAAGGGCTGGATGGCCCCGGACTGGCCGGTGGAATACGGCGGCACGGGCTGGAGCACCTCGCAGAAGTACATCTTCGACATGGAGATGGCCCTGGCCGGCGCGCCGGAGACCGCCAACATGGGCATCCGCATGTGCGCGCCCGTGGTCATGGCCTTCGGCACCCCGGAGCAGAAGGCCCAGCACCTGCCCAAGATCCTGTCGACCGATGCATGGTGGTGCCAGGGCTATTCCGAGCCGGGCTCGGGCTCCGACCTCGCCTCGCTGTCGCTGAAGGCCGAGCGGGACGGGGACCACTATGTCCTGAACGGCTCGAAGATCTGGACGACCTACGCCCAGTGGGCCGACTGGATGTTCTGCCTGGTGCGGACCTCCAATGAAGGCATTCGTCAGCAGGGGATCAGCTTCCTGCTGCTGGAAATGAACACGCCGGGGATTTCCATCGTCCCCCTGCCGACCCTGGACGGCCCGCCGGAAGGCGACCAGGAGATCAACCAGGTGTTCTTCGAGAACGTCCGGGTGCCGGTCTCCAACCGCATCGGCGAGGAAGGCCTGGGCTGGACCTACGCCAAGTACCTGCTGCAGTTCGAGCGGGGCAACGCCTACGCCTCGGGCCTGACCAGCATGCTGAACAAGGTCAAGAAGATCGCCAAGATCGAGCGCGGCGACGGCGGCGGCTCGATGCTGCAGGACCGTGACTTCCGCCGGAAGCTGGCCGAGGCCGAGATCAAGATCGAGACCCTGAACGCCACCGAGCTGCGGATGTTCGCGGCCCGCACGGCCGGCGAGGCCATGGGGGCGGCGTCCTCGATGCTGAAGCTGGAGGGCAGCCAGGCCCAACAGTTGATGACCGAGCTGGCGCTTGAGGCGGCGGGCATCTACGCCCAGCCCTTCGTGCGCGACACCTGGGCCGAGATCCGCGGCGGCACGAACCAGCCGCGGGCGGGCGAGGATTATTCGGCCACGGTCGCGCCCATGTACTTCAACTACCGCAAGACCTCGATCTACGCCGGGTCGAACGAGATCCAGCACAACATCATGGCCAAGATGGTCCTGGGGCTCTGAGCCCCAGGCGTCTGTTGGGGAGTACGCCATGGACCGGGAAGCCCTGATCACCGCGAGCTTCGAGCTTGCTGCGGAGAAGGCCGGCGACCTGACGCCGCTGGTCTATGAGCGCCTCTTCCGGGAGCACCCGGAGATGGAAGCCCTGTTCTGGCGGGACAAGAACCACCAGGTGAAGGGCGAGATGCTGTCCCAGGTGGCGGTGGCGATCCTCGATTTCGTGGGACCGCGCCGCTACAGCTCGCAGCTGATCCGCACCGAGGTGATCAACCACGCCGGCTATGATGTGCCGCCGGAGGTGTTCCGCCTGTTCTTCGGCGTCGTCCGCGACACCATGAAGGCGGTCTGCGGCGCCGACTGGACCGCGGATATCGACGCGGCCTGGTCCTCGACCCTGACCGATCTCGACGCCTACGCCACCTTGAACAGCACGGCGGCCTGAATGTCCTATTCCCGTTTCGAAGACGCCCTGGCCAAGGCCGTGGCGGAGCGCCGGATCGCGGGCGCAGTGGCCCTGGTCACCGACCGGGACGGCGCGCTCTATGAGCACGCCCATGGCGCGCGGACCGCCGGCCAGGACGTGGCGATGGACGCCGGCACCCTGTTCTGGATCGCCTCGATGACCAAGGCCCTGGTCTCGGTGGGGGCGCTGAAGCTGGTCGAGGCCGGCAAACTCACCCTCGACGAGGACCTGGCGCGGCTGATCCCGGAGTTCGCCGATCTGCAGGTGCTGGACGGCGTGGACGCTGACGGCAAGCCCAAGGTGCGTCCGGCCCGCAGCCCCATCACCCTGCGCCGGCTGCTGAGCCACACCTCGGGCTTCGCCTATGGCTTCACCAGCCCGGACCTGCTGGCCTGGGCCACGGCGACGGGCGCGGCGGATCCGTCCAGCGGCAGCCGCGCGGCCCACAAGCAGCCGCTCGTCTTCGATCCGGGCCAGGACTACATCTATGGCATCGGCATCGACTGGGCGGGCGTGGTGATCGAGGCCGCCAGCGGCCAGCGATTGGACGCCTATCTCGCCGAGCATGTCACCGGCCCGTTGGGCATGGCTGACACAGGCTTCAAGCTCAGCCCCGACCAGGCGGCGCGCGCGGCCTCGGTGCATGTGCGCGGGCCTGAGGGCGTCATGCCGATCCCCTTTGGCCTGCCGCCGGAGCCGGAGGTCCTGCCGGGCGGCGGCGGGCTCTACAGCACGGCTGGCGACTACGGCCGCTTCCTGCGCATGCTGATGGGTTCTGGGCCGCAGCTCTTGTCCGAAGCCACCCTGCGCGAGCTGGCCACCCTGCAGACCGCGCCGGGCGTGGGCGGCTTCAAGTCGGCCCTGCCGGGCATGAGCCATGACTATGATCCCTACCCGGGCATGCCGACCGGCTATGGCCTGGCGACCCTGATCACGCCCGATCCCACCGGCGACGGACGGCGTGGCGGCAGCCTGACCTGGGCTGGCCTCGCCAACACCTATTACTGGGCCGATCCCGTGGACGGTCGCGGCGGCGTGCTGATGACCCAGCTCCTGCCCTTTGCGGATCCGGAAGTGCTGGAGCTGTTCAAGGCGCTGGAGCGGGACGCCTACGGGGTTTAGGGGCTGAACCTGAGCAAGTGCGTCCTTCTACCCTTGTGGGAGAAGGTGGCCCTGCGGAGCAGGGTCGGATGAGGGGTCTCTCAGACCTTTCAAGCACGGCTTTCGGGGACATGCCGGATGGGGCGGCGCGACCCCTCATCCGTCAGCTTCGCTGACACCTTCTCCCACAAGGGGAGAAGGGATTCGACCGTCTACCCCCGCCGCAGGGCCTTGCCGGGACGCGCGTCGGTGACCTGGCCGTCGCGGGCCACGACCTCGCCGTTGACCATCACCAGGCGGATGCCGCCGGGGGTTTGCTTGGGGTCTTCCCAGGTGCCGCGGTCGATGATGGTCGCGGGATCGAACAGCACCAGGTCGGCGAAGGCGCCGGCCTTCAGAACCCCGCGATCCTTCAGCCCGAACTTGGCGGCCGAGAAGCCGGTCATCCGGTAGATGGCGTCGGGCAGGCTAAGCACCGACAGGTCGCGGCTGTAATGGCCCAGGACCCGGGCGAAGGTGCCGTAGAGCCTGGGATGCGGCTTGCCCTCCAGGGTCGGCAGGCCGTCCGAGCCGATCATGGTCGAGGGGTGGCGCATCACCATCTGGACGTCGTCCTCGCTGATGCTGTGCAGGATGACGGTGGCGCCGGGCTCGGCCTCCAGGATGCGGGCCAAGGTGTCGGCCACCGACAGGCCGAACTGGGCCGTGAGGGTTTCAATCGACTTGCCCTCCCACTCGGGGGTGCGGGCGGTCGAGGCGATGACGACGTCGGCCGGTTGCAGGCTGCCGACCCCGCCGCCCAGCCGTCCGCCCTCGGCCACGGCGGACAGGACCGTGCTGCCGGCGGTGTAGGGATACTGGTCGGCGTGGACGTCCAGGCCCTTGCGCTGGGCGGCGTCGATCAGGGCCAGGGACTTGGTGACCAACCCCCAGGCCGCGCGGCCCGAGGCCTTGTGGTGGGAGATCTGCACCCCGACCCCGGCGGCCTCGCCGATGCGGATAGCCTCGTCCACCGAGTCCAGCAGGCCCACGCCCTCGTCGCGCATATGGGTGGTGTAGAGCGCGCCCGTGCCCTTCAAGAGGGCGGTGAGCTCGATGATCTCCTCGGTGCGCGCGTGCCGGCCGGGCTCGTAGATCAGGCCGGTGGACAGGCCGAAGGCGCCGGCCTCCAGGCCCTCGGAGACGATGGCCTTCATCTGGGCCATCTCGGCGTCGGACGGGGCCTCGGTCTTGCGGCCCATGACCGACATCCGCACCGTGCCGTGGCCGATCAGGGCGGCGATGTTCAGGGCCGGCGGCGCCTTGTCGAGGACGTCCAGATAACCGCCATAGCCGTCCCAGCCCGGCAGCTGGCCCTTGGGGTGGAAAGACCGCGCCAGGATGGCGGCGGCGGGGAAGGGCGCCGCGCCCATGCCGCAGTTGCCGACCACGCTGGTGGTCACCCCGCCCAGGGTCTTGAAGGCCATGTCCGGGTGCAGGACAGCGGCGAAGTCGTCGTGGGTGTGGACGTCGATGAAGCCGGGGCTGAGCGCCAGGCCGCCCGCGTCGATCTCCTGGCGGGCGGCGCCTGAGACCGACCCCACCGCGGCGATCCGGTCGCCCTCGATGGCCAGGTCGCCGGCCACGCCCTGGGCGCCCGTGCCGTCATAGATGACCGCGTTACGGATGATGCAGTCGAAGGCCATGGCGTCGTGCTCCTGATCCGGCCAGCATAGTCGTCGAGGCCACGGAGAAGCGCCATGCCGAAGATCGATCTCGCCAAGGTTCCGGAGCACAAGGGCGTTGGATACCCGCCGCCCCTGGACGAACCCTGCCGCGAGCGTGTGCGCCAAAGGCTGGGCGAGGCGGGTGGGCTGACGGATTTCGGGGTCAATCGGATGCGCCTTCCGCCGGGCGGCTGGTCCAGCCAGCGGCACTGGCACAGTCACGAAGATGAGTTCGTGCATGTGCTGTCTGGCGAACTGGTGCTGGTGGAGGACGATGGCGAGACCTTGCTGAAGGCCGGGGACAGCGCCGCCTTTCCCAAGGGCTCGGGAAACGGGCACCACCTGATCAACCGCGGCGCCGAGACGGCGGTCTATCTGGAAGTGGGCTCGCGGCATGCGGACGACCTGACCACCTGCTCCGACGTCGATATGATGAGCGCCAATGCCGACGGGCGCTTCGTTCACAAGGACGGGACCCCCTGGTGAGTGGACTCCTCCAATGAGGGTTTGGGCGCGTGCGTGAAGCCGATGTGATCGTGGTGGGCGCGGGGATGGCGGGCGCCTCCCTGGCCGCTGAACTGGCGCCTGGGACGCGGGTGATCGTGCTGGAGGCCGAGGACGCGCCGGGCCGGCACACGACCGGGCGCTCGGCCGCCCTGTTCTCGGAAATCTACGGCAATGCGGTGATCCGGGTCCTGACCCGGGCGAGCCGCGAAGGGTTGTCGCCCTTCATGACGCCCCGGGACTGCCTGCACATCGCGACGCCGGAACAGCTAGAGCGGCTGGAGGCCTTCGCCAGCCTGCCGGACGTGGCGGCCTCCTCGCGGCAGGTGACGCCGGACGAGGCGCTCAGCCTGTGCCCGATGCTGAAGGGCGAGGTGCTGGCCGGCGCCCTGGCCGAACTGAACGCCTATGACATCGACGTGGACGCCCTGCACCAGAGCTATCTGCGCCGCATCCGGGCCTCGGGCGGCGAGGTGGTCTGCGATGCGCGGGTCGAGGCGGGCGAACGCGCCGATGGCCTGTGGCGGGTGACGGCGGGCGGTGAAGAGTTCCGCGCGCCCGTGCTCGTCAACGCCGCCGGCGCCTGGGGCGATGTGGTGGCCGGGGCCTGTGGCGTCGCGCCCCTGGGCCTGGAGCCCAAGCGGCGGACCATCGCCATTGTGCCGGCGCCGGCGAGCTGCCCAGACAGTCCCTTCGTGGTCGATGTGGACGAGGATTTCTACTTCAAGGCCGAGGCGGGACGGGTGCTGGTCTCGCCCGCTGACGAGACGCAGAGCGCGCCTTGCGACGCCGCGCCGGAAGAACTGGATATCGCCATCGCCATCGACCGGGTCCAGGGCGTGGCCGACCTGCCCGTGGCGCGGGTGCTGGCGAGTTGGGCGGGCCTGCGGACCTTCGCGCCAGACCGGACGCCGGTGCTGGGCTTTGCGTCCGACGCCGAGGGCTTCTTCTGGTGCGTCGGCCAGGGCGGCTACGGCATCCAGACCGCGCCGGCCATGGGGCGATTGGGCGCGGCCCTGGCGCAGGGGCGCGGCGTTCCGAAGGGGTTGGCCGAGGTGGATGTGGCGGCGCTGGGGGCGGGGCGGTTTTCCTGACCCCCAACAGATGTCATCCCGGTTTCCCCGCAGGGGAAGACCGGGACCCATAGACACCGATCTATCCGGAGGTCCCTGCGCGTCTGGGTCGCGGACAAGCGCTGCGCGCTTTCCGGGATGACACCAAATGCGCTGGCCGCGCTCAGCTCCGCGCGATGAGCCGCGCGAGCCTGGCCACCCCGTCCTCGATCTCCGCCGCGGTCGGCAGGGAGTAGCTGAGGCGGATGGCGTTCGTGGCCTTGACCTCGGCGAAGAAGGGGGCGCCGGGGACGAAGGCGACGCGTTCCTCGGCGATGGCGCGTTCCAGCAGCGCCGCGCCGTCGATGTGCTCCGGCAGCCAGATCCAGACGAACATGCCGCCCTGGGGCTTGGACCAGGTGACCCCTTGCGGCATGTGGCGGGCCAGCGAGCCCAGGATCGCCTGGGCCTTGGCGCCATAGGCGTTCCGCAGAAGGCTGAGGTGCTGCTCGAAGCCCTGGCTCACCGCCCGGTGGGCGGCGATCTGGTTGATCGTCGAGACGTGCAGGTCGCAGCCCTGCTTCAGCAGGACCAGCTTGTCGATCACCGCCTTGGGTCCGCAGACCCAGCCCAGCCGCAGGGCCGGCGACACGGTCTTGGAGAAGGTGCCGCAATAGAGGGTGCGCGCCTGTTCGATGGAGCCCGCGCGGGCGATGTCCAGGGCGAGCAAGGTCGGCAGGGCCTCGCCCTCGAAGCGCAGGTCGCGATAGGCCGCGTCCTCGATCAGGGTCATGTCGGCGGCCTCGGCCAGGTCCAGCAGGGCCTCGCGCTCGGCAAGCGTCAGGCTCTCGCCGGTGGGGTTGGCGAAGTCCGGCACGAAGTAGCCGATGGGATGTTGGCCCAGCCGGGTCTTCAGGGTCTGAGCGTCGAAGCCTTGGGCCAGGGCGCCGTCCGGCAGGTCCAGATAGCTGGGCTGGTACGGCGTGAAGGCCTGCAGGGCGCCCAGATAGGTGGGCCGGGCCACCATGACCGAGGTCCCCGGTCCGATCAGCATCTTGCCCAACAGGTCCAGGGCCTGCTGCGAGCCGGCGGTGATCATGATGTTGCTGGCGTCGCAGGCCACGCCAGCGGCGGCCATCCGCTCCACCAGCCATTCGCGAAGCGGCAGGTAGCCCTCGCTCACCGAATACTGCAGGGCCTGGGCGGCCACAGCCGGGTCGGCGAGCACGCCGTCATAGGCGGCCTTGATCTCGCTGGTGGGGAACAGGCCGGGATCGGGGATGCCGCCGGCGAAGGACAGGATGTCGGGCTGGTCGAGCAGCTTGAGCAGCTCGCGGATTTCGCTGGCCTTCACGTTCGCCATGCGCGGGGCGTAGCGGGCGGACCAGTCGGGGGACGTCGTCGTCATGGGATGCACTCGTAGAGAACGCGGAAACTAGGCCGCGCGGAAGCGCAGCCGCCTGATCGGGTGATCAACCCTTTCGGGGGCGTCCTACGAAACGGCGCCGGGCCATGCGGCCGCGGCTGGGCTCCAATTCCATCCCGAGCATGGGGCAGGCTTAACGCGCGTGGGGCGTGAGGCGCAAGGGTTAGTCATCCTCCCCCGCCTGCCGGAGGGTGGGGGCAGCAATCTCCACCCCCGGCCATGACGACTGTTCTCCGGTGTCATCCCGCATGGAGCGGCGGAGCCGCGGAAGTGCGGGACCCAGATGCGCCGGATTTGCAGGCTAGATCGGTGTGTATGGGTCCCGGTCTTCGGCAGCGCCGAAACCGGGATGACACCCTTGGGGGGAGATGGAGCGCCCAAACGAAAATCGCCCCCGTTTGCGGCGGGGGCGATCTCGGAGTTCCGGATGTTCCGAAGGCTTAGAGCTTGGACGGGATGACCACCATCATCTGCTCGTAGCCCTTCACGAAGGAGGACTTCACGCGCACGGGCTCTTCCACGACCTTGATCTCGGGGAAGCGGACCAGGATCTCTTCCCACAGGATGCGCAGCTGGAGCTCGGCCAGGCGGTTGCCCACGCAGCGGTGGATGCCGAAGCCGAAGGACATGTGGTGGCGCGGACGTTCGCGGTCGATGATGTAGGCGTTCGGGTTGTCGATCACCTCTTCGTCTCGGTTGCCCGAGACGTACCACATCAGGACCTTTTCGCCCTTCTTGATGGTTTTGCCGCCCAGCTCGACGTCCTGCTTGGCGGTGCGGCGCATATAGGCGAGCGGGGTCTGCCAGCGGATGGTCTCGGAGACCATCGACGGGATCAGGTCCGGATTGGCGCGCAGCTTGGCGAATTCGGCCGGGTTCTGGTTCAGGGCGTAGACCGAGCCCGACATGGTGTTGCGGGTGGTGTCATTGCCGCCGACGATCAGGAGGATCAGGTTCCCCAGATACTCCATGCGGTCCATGTTCTTGGTGGACTCGCCGTGGGCCAGCATCGAGATCAGGTCGCCGCGGGGCGGGGCGTTGACCCGCTCTTCCCAGAGGCGGCTGAAATAGTCGACGCACTCGAACAGGTACATCTTCCGCTCGGTGTCCGGGTCCTCGGTCTTGAACAGCTTCGAGGTCGGGTCAGCGGTGGCGATGTCGGACCAGAAGGTCAGCTTGCGGCGGTCCTCGAACGGGAAGTCGAAGAGGGTGGCCAGCATCTGGGTGGTCAGCTCGATGGAGACCTTGTCCACCCAGTCGAAGGGCGTGCCGATCGGCAGGCTGTCCAGGGTCTTCTGGATGCGGCTGCGGATCAGGGGCTCGAGCTCGGCCAGGTTATGCGGCGAGACGATCGGGCTGACGGTCTTGCGCTGGACGTCGTGCTTGGGCTGGTCCATCGCGATGAACATCGGAAGGGTGAAGTCTTCTTCCGGGTCAAAGATGGTGATGGCCGGTTCCGACGAGAACACGTCGTGGTTGGTGTCCACGGCCATGATGTCGTTGAACTTGGTGACCGACCAATAGGGGCCGTCCTCGTGGCCGTCGGCGCAGTAGTGGACCGGGTCCTCTTTGCGCAGGCGCTCGAAATAGGGCCAGTGGGTGTCGGTCAGGAACAGCTCCGGGTCGACCGGATTGATCTGTTCGAGGGGCATCGAATAGGCCTTGGCCCGGGCTTCCGCCTTCAGGTCGACAGCGCCGTCGCTCATGGGGGTCCTCCATTGGGCGCACGTTCGCTGCGCCGCATCTTATCAGCGTTAGGAACCATGCGTGACGCCGCGGCGCCTGACAAGGCGAATTCGTGACGCTGGCGTCATTTTCTGCGCCGCGTTTGCTGAAGCAGGGGCCGGGGCGGGCTCAGCAAGAAGGACACAAAGACCACAAAGGAAGGGAAGCACACGAAGGCGCGCTCTGCGCGCGATCTGGACCTGGTCAGGCCATGCAGAAGGCCCCCTCTTCGTGTCCTTCGCTTCCTTTGTGTCCTTGGTGTCCCAATCGGGCCTCGCCGCTGGCGAGGCGGGGGTGATTGGCCGTCCAGAATTTCTGACCTGACGCCGGGACAAGGGCGTGCTCTTAAGTAAAGTTCGAACGCTCGTTTGAATTGGGAGCCCGCATGGCCGCCGACGTCCTCTTCCAGCCCTTCTCGTTCAAGGGCCTGAACCTCAAGAACCGCTTCGTGATGGCGCCGATGACCCGGTCGTTCTCGCCGGGCGGCGTGCCCACCGAGGAGGTGGCGCAGTACTACAAGCGCCGGGCCGCGGCCGAGGTGGGCCTGATCGTCTCGGAAGGCACGGGGGTCAACCGCCCCGCCTCGCTGAACGACAAGAACGTGCCGCGCTTCCATGGCGAGAAGGAACTGGCCGGCTGGAAGCGGGTGATCGAGGCCGTCCACGAGGCCGGCGGCGCCATGGCGCCCCAGCTGTGGCACGTGGGCGCGGTGCGCTCGCGCGATCCGGAGTTCGCCACGCCCGAGACCTATGACAGCCCCTCGGGCCTGACCCGCCCGGGCAAGGAATTCGGCAAGCCGATGACCGAGGAAGAGGTTGCCGACGCCATCCAGGCCTTCGCCGACGCGGCGCTCGCCGCCAAGCAGCTGGGCTTCGAGACCATCGAGCTGCACGGCGCCCACGGCTACCTGATCGACCAGTTCTTCTGGGAGGGCACCAATGTCCGTGAGGACGCCTATGGCTCCAAGGGCCTGCCGGGCCGGGCGCGCTTCGCCGCCGACATCCTGAAGGCCGTGCGCCAGGCGGTGGGCCCGGACTATCCGGTGATCATCCGCATCAGCCAGTGGAAGCAGCAGGACTATGAGGTCAAGCTGGCCAAGACGCCGAAGGAGATGGAAGCCTGGCTGACCACCCTGACCGACGCCGGCGCCGACATCCTGCACTGCTCGCAGCGCCGGTTCTGGGAGCCGGAGTTCGAGGGCTCTGACCTGAACTTCGCCGGCTGGGCCAAGAAGCTGACCGGGGTTCCGACCATCAGCGTCGGCTCGGTGGGGCTGACCGGCGAGTTCATCGCGGCCTGGGGCGGGGAAGCCTCGACCCCGGCCTCGCTGGACGAGCTGATCAAGCGCATGGACCGGGGCGAGTTCGACCTGGTGGCCGTGGGCCGCGCCCTGCTGCAGGACCCCAACTGGGTGCTGAAGGTCAAGGAAGGCCGCAACGACGAACTGATGAACTACGACCTCAAGGCGCTCGCGACCTTGAGCTAGGCCGTTCGGGGCTGCGCGTCCGCCGCCTGGCGGGCGCGCAGCCCCTGAATGTAGCGCCGGCCGAAGTCCTGGCCCGGCTGCTCGATGAAGGCGTAGAGCGGCCAGGACACCAGGGCGGTGGCCGCGATGGTCGCCAGGCTGGCCGCGATGAAGGTCACGCCCGCGCCGCCGGGCAGGTCGCGGATCGCGGCGTAGACGCCGCTGCGGTTGAGCACCGGGATCACATAGGGGTGCGCGAGGTAGAGGCTGAAGCTCACCTTACCCAGCCAGCGGGTGACGGGATTGCTGACCAGCGCCGACGGGTTTGACGCCATGGCCAGGCAGGCGGCGGCGATCGGGATGGTCCACCAGAGCTGATAGACGGCGGCGTCGCCGGCCCGGGTGAGGGCGACCGCCCAGGGATTGACCAGCCACATCAGGAACAGGGCCGAGCCCAGGGTGAACCCGGCCAGGGGCCAGAAGGGCAGATCCCGCCGCAGCTGGAACAGGCGGTAGGCGACGAGGCCGGCGCCGAAATAGGGCAGGTTGAACAGGATGCTGTGCTGGACGAACCCGCTGATCTCGCCGGTCTTCAGGGCGAACAGCCAGGCGACGACACCGGCCGCCAGGGTCAGGCGCAGGGCCGAGACGAGGTCGCGGGCCAGTGCGATGACCGCTGGAAAGACCAGGTAGAACAGCATCTCGACCCCGATGGACCAGGAGGCCAGCGCAATGCCTTCTACATGGGCCGGGGAGAGGTTGAAGGTGAAGGTCGCGGCCAGGGCGAGGTCGAGCGGATGGCTGATGGCCCAGCCGGGTCCGAGCACCACGGCGATCCGGGCCAGACATGAGGCGTAGTAGAGCGGAGCGATACGGAACAGGCGGCGCAGATAGAAGTCCCGCACCGCCCCTTCGCCGCTCAGGCGGTCCTCATAGCCATAGGCCAGGCTGAAGGCGCTGACGGCGAAGAACAAGGGCACGCCGATGGCGGCGTGGCGTTTGATCACCATCAGGGCCTGGGGCGGATCGAAGCCGGCGATCCAGATGACGTGGTAGAGGATGATGGCTACGGCCGCATAGGCGCGCAGGGCCTCAATGCCCCCTAGAAACCGGCGCTCGCCCATGTCACTCCCCCAAGCCGAGGGTGACCATAGGCGCCCCGCGGGGAGGGGTGAAGGGAGATCGGCATGTTCGACGGGGGATGCGCCTGCGGCGCGGTGCGCTATCGGCTGCGGACGGCGCCGATGTTCGTCAATTGCTGCCATTGCCGCGATTGTCAGCGGCAGACCGGCGGGGCCTTCGCCATCAACGCCATGATCGAGACCGACCGGATCGAGGTCGAGGGCGAGATGATGAGCTATTGCATGCCCACCGATTCAGGCCGGCCGCATGATGTCTGGCGTTGCGCGGCCTGCGGAACCACCCTGTGGTCCGACTATGGGCGGCGCAAGGTGATGAGCTTCGTGCGCGTCGCGACCCTGGACGATCCGACGGCCCTGAGGCCCGACGCGCACATCTTCACGCGCAGCAAGCTGCCCTGGGTTGAGGTGAGCGGCGCGCCGGCGTTCGAGGTCTATTACGACATGGCGACCCAGTGGCCGCAGGACAGCCTGGCGCGCCGCCGCGCCCTGCTCGGCGACGTCTAGACGGTGGAATAGGGGTTGGTGCGGTCGAAGCTGGGCCGCGCGCGCATGTGCGCCAGCCAGGCCGCGGTCGACGGCGCGTGACCAAGGGCGGTGGCCCCCTCCGGCGTCGCCGAGGCCAGATGCAGGTGCGGCAGCAGGAAGAGGTCGGCCAGGCTCAGATGCTCGCCGACCAGGAAGGGATGCCGCGACAGGCTCTCTTCGAAGATCTCAAGCTGCAGGGTCAGGGGCGCGACAAAGCTCTCCACCACCGCCGGGTCCGTGGGGGTGTCGCGCCACAGGCCGGCTGTCCGCTCCTTGATCAGGCCGTTCATGGTCGGGAAGCAGTAGGCGCTGACCACGCTCATGGCGGTGAGCATGCGCGCCTGGTTCAGGGGATCCAGGGGCTGCAGCACCGGGCCGGCGAAGGCGCGGTCGATATAGTGGGCGATGGCCAGGGCCTCGTAGACGATGACCTCGCCATGCTGCAGCACCGGCATCTTGCCGAAGGGGTGCAGCCGGCGGTGGGCCGGCGAGGCGACGTCGACACCGACGATCTCAAAGGGCACACCCTTCTCGTCGGCGATCAGGGCGCAGGCCCAGCCGTAGGGGCTGCGGGCGTCGGTGTGCAGGACGATGGTGGACATGGCGGCCCCGTCGAGATGAGGCCGCCAGCCTAGAGACGCGTGGAGCGGGCGGCTTGATTGAGGTCAAGCCGCCGCGTCCTCAGGCGTTGAAGTTGAGCTTGAGGCCCGGGCGGGGCCACTTGGCCTTGAACAGCTTGCCGGTTGCCGAGGCCGTGACCCAGGCGGTGGTCATGTCGGCGCCGCCGAAGCAGATGTTGGTGACGATCAGGTCGGGGAAGGCGAAGTGTTCGTGGCTGCCGTCCGGATCGATGGCGGTGATGCCGCCATTGATGATGGTGGCGACGCAGACCTTGCCGTCGGCCTCAACCGCCAGGCTGTCGAACAGCTGGTAGCCCGGCATGTTGGCGATCACCCGGCCCGGCGCGAAGCCGGGCGGCGGGGAGAGCACGCCCGTGGACTCCACGTCGAAGGCCCAGAGGCGGCCGAGATTGGTGTCGGCGACATAGACCACCTTCTCATCCGGCGAGAGGCCGACGCCGTTGGGCGAGATGATGTGGTCGCGCTGGCGCGAGATATGGGAGCCGTCGATCTTGGCGTAGTAGAGCGCGCCGAACTTCTTGCCCTCCGGCGTCGAGCAGCCGTGGTCGGTGAACCAGAAGCCGCCGGACTTGTCGAAGACGATGTCATTGGGGCCGATCAGCCGCTTGCCGTCGCAGGAATCGTAGAGGGTGGTGAGCTCGCCGGTCTTCAGGTCATAGCGCTGGATCATCCCGCCAGTGTGGCTGGGCGGGGTGGGGCCGGGGATGGTCAGGCCGCCATTATCCAGCCACTCGAAGGAGCCGCCGTTGTTGGTGATGTAGATGGCGCCGTCCGGACCGATGGCCGCGCCGTTCGGGCCGCCGCCGGTGTTCACAACGGTCTCCTTGCGGCCGTCGGGATAGACGCGGGTCAGGCGCTGAGCCTTGATCTCGGTGAGGATCACCGAGCCATCGTTCATGGCGATGGGGCCCTCCGGGAACTCAAATCCCTCGGCGACGAGTTCGAAGTCCATGGCGCGTGTCTCTCCCGCTTATGTCTTGGTTGGCGGGCACTATGGCGCAGGGCGCCCCTGGGGAGACAAGCGGTTTGTTGGCGTCGTCAGCGCCGCTCCAGGACCCGGATCGTGAAGGGGTGGTCGTCGCCTTCGCCGGCGGGATAGTCCTGGGACCGGACCTCGACCCACTTGCTCTCGTCGAAGCCGTTCAGGGTGACGTCGCCCTCGATGTCGGCGTGGACTTCGGTGAGATAGATCCGCCGGGCGCGGGGCAGGGCGAGCTCGAACAGGGACACGCCGCCGATCACGCAGACCTCGTCCACGCCATCGTCCTCGGCCTGCTCCTTGGCGATGGAGACCGCGTCAGTGAAGTCGTCGCAGACCACGCAGCCCTTGGCCTCGAAGGAGCCGTCGCGGGTGAGCACGATGTTGGTGCGGCCAACCAGGGGCTTCTTGGGCAGGCTGTCCCAGGTCTTGCGGCCCATGATCACCGGCTTGCCCATGGTCACGGCCCGGAAGTTGGCGAGATCGGTCTTCAGCCGCCAGGGCAGGCCGCCGTCGCGGCCGATGACGCCGTTGCGGGCCCGGGCGATGGGGCCGGCGGTGAGGATGGGGGTGGTCATGGGGGGAGGTTACACCAGTTGAGCCAGTGATATCCGTGTCATCCCGGAAAGCCGCGCCAGCGGCTTGTCCGGGACCCATATACGCGGGGCTGCCCGGAAGGATCGGTGTCTATGGGTCCCGGTCTTTCGCTGCGCGAAAACCGGGATGACGCCTTGGGGTTCACACCGCGATGGGCGCGGCGATCTTGTCGTGGGCCTGGTAGCCACGGAGCTTGAAGTCCTCATAGTCGAACGCGAACAGGTCGTCGCGGTCGGCGATTTCCATGACCGGCAGGGGCAGGGGCTCGCGGGTCAGCTGTTCGCGGGCCTGGTCCAGGTGGTTCAGGTAGAGGTGGGCGTCGCCGAGGGTGTGAACGAACTCGCCGGGCTCAAGACCCACCACCTTGGCCACCATCATCGTCAGCAGGGCGTAGGAGGCGATGTTGAAGGGCACGCCCAGGAACACGTCGGCCGAGCGCTGGTAGAGCTGGCAGGAGAGCTTGCCGTCCGCGACGAAGAACTGGAACAGGCAGTGGCAGGGCGGCAGGGCCATATCCTCAACCTCGGCCGGGTTCCAGGCCGAGACGATGTGGCGGCGGCTTTCCGGATTGGTCTTCAGGCCGTGGACCAGGTTGGCGATCTGGTCGATGACCCGGCCGTCCGGGGCGGTCCAGGAACGCCATTGCTTGCCGTAGACGGGCCCCAGTTCGCCGGTTTCGTCGGCCCATTCGTCCCAGATGCTGACGCCACGCTCCTGCAGCCACTTCACATTGGTGTCGCCGCGCAGGAACCAGAGCAGCTCCAGGATGATCGACTTGCGGTGCAGTTTCTTGGTGGTCAGCAGGGGGAAGCCCGCCTGCAGGTCGAAGCGCATCTGGCGGCCGAAGACGCCCAGGGTGCCGGTGCCGGTACGGTCGCCGCGCTGGACGCCGTTGTCCAGGATGTCGGCCAGCAGGTTCAGGTACTGACGCTCAGGATGGTCCGGCCCCGCCTGGGGCGCGGGCTCTCGGGTCAGGACGGCGACGTGCGCGTTCATGTCGAGCCCTCGGCAACTGATTCGCTCCGAAAAGTATGGCCCAGGCCAGGAGACGAGTCGCCGATCCGGCGCGACTCAACTGTGGGCGAATTGGCGCGGCGGCGGCGCCCAAAAATTGTGCGGCGCGGAAATTGTGCGCAGGTGAGGGCGATCCCGGCCTACTCGGCGGCGACAAGCGGTCGGATAACGCCGCTATCGTTCAACCGACCAAGGACCTCCCCCATGTTCGTGTCGCTCCTCGCCGCTGGTCTGCTGGCCCTGGCCGAAGGCGCCGCTGCTGTTCCGCCCGTTGACGCCGTGGCCACCGCGCCCGCGGCCAAGCCCGAGATGAAGCGGGTGTGCGTCAAGAAGACCATCGAGAACTCCAAGATCCCGAAGGTGACCTGCATGATGATGCCGGTGAAGGCGGCGTCGGCGCCGGCCGAGGACAGCGAACAGGGCCAGTCCTGATCGGGATCAGCCGGCGAAGCCGCCCTCGTCGAGGAAGGCCTGCTCCTCCGACGTGGTCTCCCGGCCCAGCGCCGGGTTGCGGTGGGGGAAGCGGCCGAACTGGGCGATCACCTCGCGGTGGATGTTGGCGAACTTCAGGTAGTTCTCGTTTCCCAGGGCGGTGAACAGGGCCACCGCCTCGTCCTGGCAGGCCATGTCCTCGGCGTGCTCGAAGGGCAGGTACATGAAGGCCCGCAGGTCCTCGTCCACCTGCTGGTCGAAGCCGCGCGCCACAGCCTGGCGGGCGATCCGGAGCGCCATGCCGTCGGTGGCGAAGGCGTGGGCGTTGCCGCGGTATAGATTGCGCGGGAACTGGTCGAGGACGATGAGCAGGGCCAGGCAGCCGTCCGGCGTCTCCGTCCAGGCGTCATAGCGCCCGCGGGCGACATTGTGGTGCAGGGCCTCGAACTTCAGCTGGATCAGGTCGTCGAAGGCCCGCTGTCCCGAGAACCACTTGGACGGCCCGGCGTGGCGCCAGAAGCTGATGACGTCGATGGGCTGGGCGACCACGGCGAACTCCTTGCAAGACCCGTCCGCTATGTCGCCGTCCGAGACGATCCGTTCAAGCAGGGTTCAGCTTGACCGGCGCAATCGTGAACGCATGGGACGAACAGGGCCGTAAGGCGGCTCAGCGGGAACGAAGATGAAGACGGTGATGAGCGGCGCCCTGGCGCTGGTGCTGATGGCCCAGGCCGCGCCTGCGGCCCTGGCGCAGGAGAACGACCACGACCGCTGGCACGACGCCAGTGATCGGCCCGGCGGCCGCAACCCCGGCGGCCCGCGCGAGGCGCCCCAGGCG